>JANNAJ010000754.1:0-2295 GCA_031384285.1 Verrucomicrobiota bacterium | reverse complement strand
AAAAGGCGACTGCGTGGACTGCCACCAATGCGTCGCCGTGTGCCCCACCGGCATCGACATCCGCGACGGCATCCAGATGGAGTGCGTCAACTGCACCGCCTGCATCGACGCCTGCGACTCCGTGATGGAAAAGGTCGGCCGGCCGAGCGGACTCATCCGCTACGCGTCGCTCAACGGAATCCAACACGGCCAGCCCCTCTACTTCACGAACCGGATGAAGCTGTACGCCGGCATCCTCACCGGCCTGATCGCGCTCTTCGTCTTCTTGGTGCTCACCCGCGCCGACGTGCAGGCGATCTTTCTGCGCGCGCCCGGCACGCTGTTCCAGCAAGCCGGCGAAGGCCGCATCAGCAACCTCTACACGGTGAAGGTCATCAACAAGACCCACGGCGCGCTGCCGGTCCAGTTCCGGCTCGACGGCATCGAAGGCAAGGTCGTCGTGCTCGGGGCGAAGGACTTCATCGTCCCGGGCGACCAACTCGCCGAGACCTCCGTGCTCGTGGAGCTCGACCCGGAACATCTCGCCAGCTCCACCACCCAGCTCGCCATCGGCGTCTATGCCGACGGCAAACGCATCGAGACCGTGAAGACCGCCTTCATCGGTCCGCGAAAATAGCCCATGGACGCCGCGCTCAACGTAGGACGGAGCTGCCGCCCCGCCGAAACTTCAGCCAGAACGAACGAAACAAGGTTCTGGCCCGCCGGGCTGCCCACAGCGCTTCGCCGGCGGCCAGCCACATCACGGCCGCGCAGCAGCGCGGCCCTACCCATCTTGGAAGCGATCCTCCCCTCACTCTCATGAACGCCGCCGCCGCTCTGCCCCGACCCGCCTTCAATCCTTGGCCCTACGCGCTCATCGCGTTCTTCACCGTGCTCATCACGGTGATCGCCAGCTTCGTCACCTGGTCCCTTCGCCAGGACATGGAGCTCGTCGGCAAGGATTACTACGACCAGGAGATGCGCTTCCAACAGCGCATCGATTCCACCAAACGGGCCCAGGCGTTCGGCGGCCAGGTCGCCATCGTCCACGACGCCGGCCGGATCACCGTGACGCTCCCGGCCGCCCACGCCGCGAAGCATCCCGTCGGCATCGTCCGGCTCTATCGCCCGAGCGACGCCAAACTTGACCAGGAGATGAAGCTCGCGGTCGATGCGACCGGCACGCAGCAGCTCGCCGTCCCCGGACTCCGGTCCGGACTCTGGAAGGCCCGCGTGTCGTGGACCGTCGGCACCGAGGAGTTCTTCCGCGACGAGACCCTCATCATCCCGTAGGCGTCCCCCTGCCCCATGCTCTGGACCGCCTTCCTCCTCGGCCTCGCCGGAAGCCTGCATTGCGCCGGCATGTGCGGACCGCTCGCGCTCGCGTTGCCCGCGACGGGCACCGGCACGGTCGGCTACGTCACCGGCCGCCTCGCCTACAACCTCGGCCGCCTCGCGACCTACTCGCTGCTCGGCGTGGTCTTCGGGCTCTTGGGGAAGTCGCTCGCTCTGATCGGCGTCCAACGCTGGCTCTCCCTCGGCGCGGGCTGCGTCATCCTCGCCGGATTGCTGCTCTCGACCCGGACCGGTCTCGGCACGCCGATGGTGAAGGCGGTGGTGTGGCTCAAGTCCGGCTTCGGCGCTCTGTTGCGCCGTCGCACGCTGAGTTCGCTCGGCTTGATGGGCCTGCTCAACGGACTGCTGCCCTGCGGCCTCGTCTATGCCGCATGTGCCGGGGCCGCGGCGACCGGCAGCCTCGGATCGGGCGCGGCCTACATGGCGTTGTTCGGTTTCGGCACCGTGCCGCTGATGCTGGGCATCGGGCTCTCCGGTAAAGCGCTACCCATCGCGCTGAGCTTCAAGCTGCAGCAGCTCGCACCTCTCTCGCTCGCGGTCGTGGGTGCGCTGCTCGTCCTGCGCGGTCTCGCACTGGGCATCCCCTACCTCAGCCCCGACCTCGCCGCCGGGACCTGCGCCCATTGCCACTGAGGCGGGGCTCAACGGTTCCGTCCGCAGGCGCCCTTGCCGGAGCAGTTGCGGCAGACGCAGCCGGATTCGTCGTGGTCGTGCTCCTCGGCTCTCGGGACCACGGCATCGCCCGGCCGGCTGGCCGGCAGCGTCACCGCGGCTTCGATGGATCGATCCGCGGCAGCGTCCGACGCGGGGGCGACAGGTTCGGCAATGTTCACGGGTGCAGTGGACACGGTCCACCCCGCCTCCGCCAAACCGACCTTGTCCGGTGAGAGCCGGAACTTGTCCTCGCGCCGGGAGGGCCGCGGTTCCACCCGCGCCCTGATCCCTTCGCGAAGGACGCGC
>JANNAJ010000741.1:0-9810 GCA_031384285.1 Verrucomicrobiota bacterium | reverse complement strand
TCCGGCGGTGCAAGCCCGGGCCAAGGCCGCGCTGCTCGCCTTGGCCGGGCCCGGCGAGATCGCGAGCGTCGAGGGCGGCCATGCCTGCCAGGTCGGGGTGACCATCCTGGACGAGAGCCCGGCATGGCCGCGGAACGCGGGCACGGACCGGTTGCTGGCGCTCTGGCAGGAAGCGGGCGTGGAGGCCGGCGTGCCGATCGGCAGCGAATCACGCGGCGGCCTGAGCGATGGCAACCAGATCTGGCACGCCGTGCCGACGTTGGACGGCCTCGGTCCGTCGGGCGACAACGCGCATTGTTCCGAGCGCAGCGTCGACGGTTCGAAGCTGCCGGAGTACGTGGAACCAGGATCGTTCGTGCCCAAGGCGGCGGTGAACGTTCTCGCGCTCCGGCGCTTGGTGGAGCGCGGCGGGGTCGCTTGAGCCTCCGCCGCCGGTTTCTCCGGCGCTCGGGTGTTGCGCGGTGCGCGGCCGGTGGCGCAGGCTCCGACCGCTCCGCGAACCAAGCCCTATGAAAGCCGCCGTCCTCACTGGCATCAACGAACTCGGTCTCGACCACGTCGCCAATCCCGTCGCCATGCCCGATGAGGTCGTCGTCCGCCTCAAGACCGCCGCGATCAACCATCGCGATGTCTGGATCAAGACCGGCAACTACGCGGGGCTCCGGTTCCCCGTCACACCGGGATCCGACGGCGCGGGCGTGGTCACCGAGGTCGGACCGGGCGTGGACGACTCGTGGCTCGGGCGCGAGGTCATCATCAACCCTTCGTTGGACTGGGGCCACCACGAGCGCGCGCAGGAGCCGCGGTTCAGCATCCTCGGCCTGCCCAAGACGGGCACCTTGGCCGAGGCGATCCATGTGCCCGTCTCGCAGCTCGCGCCGAAGCCGGCCCATCTCACCTGGGAAGAAGCGGCGGCGTTGCCGCTGGCCGGCCTCACGGCGTACCGGGCCCTGTTCAGCCGCGCCGGGTTGGAGGCGCACGAGAAGGTCCTGATCAGCGGCATCGGCGCCGGGACGGCGGTCTTCGCGCTGCAGTTCGCGGTGGCCGCGGGCGCGGTGCCCTTCGTGACGTCGAGCTCGCCGGAGAAGCTGGCGAAGGCGCACCAGCTCGGCGCGAAGCACGGCACGCTCTACACGCACGGCGGTTGGGCGAAGGAGTTCGGCGACCACTACGGGCCGTTCGACGTGATCGTGGACAGCGCGGGCGGTCCGGGCTTCGTCGACCTCGTCGACCTCGCGGCACCCGGCGGCCGGATCGTCTTCTTCGGCGCCACGCGCGGGAACCCGGCCGAGCTGCCGACGCGCAAGGTGTTCTGGAAGCAGCTGAGCCTGCTCGGCACGACCATGGGCAGCCCGGCGGATTTCGCGGCGATGACGGAGTTCGTGACGCGCAAGGGCATCCATCCGGTGGTGAGCGACGTGTTCGCGCTCGACCAGGTGGACGATGCCTTCGCCCTGATGGAACGCGGCGGACAGTTCGGGAAGATCGTGGTCCGGATCTCCCCGGATTGAGTCCCGGAACGCGGTGGCGGAACCGGAAAGAGGAATCTGGAAAGCAGGAAACGCTGCCTGCGGGTCACGGTCTTGGTCGATGATACCGGATCTTGGTCCTGTGTCCCGGTTACCAGATGCTTTCCCCCGCATCCCGATGATGAGCCGTCCAGCGACTCGGCCCCATCGCGGGCGAACAAGATGAAGAACGCTGAAGAGACATCGGACGGGGCCGGGCGATGGCGACGCTGGCTGTGGCGCGTGGCGGCCTTGGTCCTCGTCGTGGCCTCCGCGCTCGGCCCGGAGACCCGGGCAGCGGACGCCGCTCCGGCCGATCCGGTCGGCGTGCGGAGCAGGGCCGTGGCTCCGGGTGCGGGAGGCAAAGCAGGCTTCACGCTCCAGGATCCGGGGGCAACCGGCGTACGCTTCACCAACCTGCTCGGCGGCGACCTCGCGCTCACCAACGCCGTGGCGCACAACGGTTCGGGCGTGGCCATCGGCGACATCGACGGCGACGGCTGGCAGGACATCTATCTGTGCAACCTCCAGGGGCGGAACCAGCTCTTCCGCAATCTTGGCGGATGGCGCTTCACCCCGATGGACCTCGGCGACGCCGCATGCGCGGGACAGCTCTCGACCGCGGCAGTGTTCGCCGATGTGGATGGCGACGGCGACCTCGACCTGCTGGTCAACGGCATCGGCGCCGGCACGCGGCTCTTCCTCAACGACGGCAAGGGGAAGTGGACCGAGCCGAAGGACTCCGGCCTCTCGCGCACCGCGTCCGCGATGTCGATGGCCTTGGCCGACATCGATGGCGACGGCGACCTGGACCTCTACTGCGCCCATTACATCGACGTCCTCTATCTCGCGGATCCGACCACGCAGCTGACCATGGGGCAGCAGAACGGGCGGATGTCCGTCGCGAAGGTGAACGGCCAACCGGCGGACCGGCCGCCGTGGAAGGACCGCTTCGAGGTCCAATCGGACGGCTCGGTGCGAGAGCTCGGCGAGACCGACGGGTTCTATCGCAACGACGGGCACGGTCGTTTCACCGCGATCCAGGACGTGCCGGGGACCTACCGCGACGAGCAAGGGGATCCGGTCCGGCCGTTCCGCGAACTCGGGCTCGGCGTGATGTTCCGCGATGTCGACGGCGACGGCGCGCCAGATCTCTACGTGTGCAACGACAACGGTGCGCCCGACCGTTTCTGGATCAACGACGGCAAAGGTTCCTTCCGCGCCGCGCCCGCGTCGGCGCTGCGGCACGGCAGCCATTCGTCGATGGGGATCGATTTCGCCGACGTCGACCGCGACGGCCGCGACGACTTCATCGTTCTCGACATGTTGGCCCGCGACCGCGCGAAGCGCCTGACGCATCCCGGCAAGCCGGAGCCCGGGACCGAGGTCCGGGAGCGGACCGGCGCACGGCCGTTGGTCGGTCGCAACACGCTCTTCTTCGGGCGCAAGGACGGCACCTACGCCGAGGCCGCGTTGATGGCCGGCGTGGCCGCGACGGATTGGGCCTGGTGCCCGGTCTTCCTCGATGTCGATCTCGATGGCTACGAGGACCTGCTGGTCACGACCGGCTTCGAGCAGGACGTCCTGGACCAGGACAGCGTGGACCAGATCGGGCGCCGCAAATGGACGCAGCAGCAGATGAAGCGCTACCGGCAGATCCATCCGCGTTGGGACCGAGAGAACCTCGCCTTCCGCAACCGCGGCGACGGCACGTTCGAACCGAAAGGAACCGACTGGGGCTTCGCGCTGCGCGGCGTGTCCAACGGCATGGCCGTCGGCGACCTCGACAACGACGGCGACCTCGACGTGGTGGTGAACGACCTCAACGCGCCCGCGAGCCTCTACCGCAACGACGCCACCGCGCCACGCGTCGCCGTGCGGCTGAAGGGCACGTCGCCGGACACGCAGGGCATCGGCGCGCGGATCACCTTGCGCGGCGGACCGATGGTGCAGAGCCAGGAGATGATCAGCGGAGGACGCTACCTTTCGGGCGACGCGGCGATGCGCGTCTTCGCCGCGGGGACCGGCGCCGCACGGCCGATGTCGCTCGAGATCGGCTGGCGCGACGGGACGACCAGCGTCGTCACCAACGTGCTCGCTGACCGGGTCTACGAGATCGACCAGGCCGCGATCGCGAAGACGCGGAAGGCGAAGGAACCGCCCGTTGCACCGGCATTCGTCGATATCAGCGCGCGATCCGTCCACTCGCATGTCGAGGACGCCTTCGACGATTGGGCCCAGCAGCCGCTGTTGCCGCATCGGTTGAGCCGCGGCGGACCGGGCCTCGCGTGGCTCGACCTCGACGGCGACGGTTGGGAGGACGTGATCGTCACCGGAGCGAAAGGCGGCAAGCTCGCGGTGCTCTCGAACCAAGGCGGGAAAGGCTTCGCCGTGCGCGAAGCCGCCGATCTCGCCGGAGCCGACCAGACCGCGGCGATCGCCTGGGCGGACGGCAAGGGCAACCGCGATTTCCTTCTCGCGCTGTCGTCCCAAGAACTGCCGGAACCGCAGGAAAGCCGTATCATCCGCTTCAGCCAGACCGTCGGGCCGCGCGTGGTCGCGGTCGGGCGCTCCAGCGTCGGCACGATCGCCGCGGCGGACTTCGACGGCGACGGCGACCTGGACATCTTCGCCGCCGGCCGGTCCGTCCCGGGGCGATATCCGGAACCCGCGTCATCGACGATCCTGCGCAACGAAGACGGCGAACTGGTTCCGGACGCCGCGGCGAGCGCGCCGTTCCGCGGTGTCGGCCTGGTGACCGGCGCGGCCTTCGGCGATCTCGATGGCGACCGCTCGCCCGACCTGGTGCTGGCCTTGGAATGGGGACCGCTCCGCGTCTTCCTGGACCGGGGCGGTCGCTTCGAGGACGCCACTGCCGCCATGGGCCTCGCCGAGCACACGGGTCTCTGGGGCTGCGTCGCGCTCGGCGACTTCGACGGCGACGGCCGGCTGGACATCGTGGCCGGGAACCGCGGGCGGAACACCGTCCTCGAGCTCGATCCGCCCGGCCGGTCGGCGCTCTTTTTCGGCGAGTGGAACGGCGACGGCATCGTGCAGATGATGGAAGCGCGGCAGATCGGCGACGCGTGGTTCCCGATCCGGGACCGTTCATGGCTGGAGCGCGGGATCTCCGACCTTCCGCAGCGCTTCACGACCCACGCGGCGTTCAGCACGGCGACGGTCCCGGAAATCCTCGGCATCCGGCACGCCGGGGCGAAACGGCTCGAAGCCGCCGGGCTCGAGTCCGCCATCTTCCTCAACCGCGGCGACCGGTTCGTGCGGATGCCCTTGCCGCGCGAAGCGCAATTGGCGCCCGCGATGTCGGTCGCTGTGGGCGACCTCGACGGCGACGGCATCGAGGACGTCTTCCTCGGGCAGAATTCGTCCGGCGACGCCGCGAACCTGACCCGCGACGACGCCGGGCTCGGCCTGTGGTTGCGCGGGAATGGCGACGGCACGTTCACCGCCATCGATGCTTCGGCCAGCGGCATCCGGGTCGAAGGAGAAGCGCGCGGCGCGATCTTGGCGGACTTCGACCACGACGGCCGTGTCGACCTCGTGGTGGCGCAGAACAACGGCCCGACGAAGATCTTCCAGAACCGCCTCGCCCAACCCGGACTGCGCGTCGTGCTCGACGGCGCGACGAAGAATCCGGCCGGCATCGGCGCCCGCCTGCGTCTGCGGTCGGCGGACGGCAAGGCCGGACCGGTCCGGTCCGTGCTGGACGGCACCGCGCAGGTCCTCGGCGGCATCGACCGTGCCGAGGCGCTCGAGGTGCGCTGGCCGGACGGGCACCAGAAGGTCGTCCGCCTGGAGCCCGGCCGACGCGAGGTCCGCGTGGCGTACTGAGCCGGACGCGACACGCGCGCCGAGCCATCGCTGCCCGTCGCTCGCCGAGGGTTTTGCTTGTCTCGTCCCGCGAGGGGGCGGAGCCTGACGCCCGAAAAATCAATCCCATGAAGAATCCCCTCTTCGCTCTCGCCCTAGCGCTCCCGCTCGCCAGCGGCTGCGCCTACGACAACGACAAACGCGACACGCCCACCGGCAGCCACAGCAGCGCCGCTCCGGTCGAGGCCGGCTTCAAGAGCCTGTTCGACGGCACCTCGCTGAACGGTTGGAAATTCGTCGGCAAGGCCGGCCAAGAATACAAGGTCCGCGGCGGCAACATCGTCTGCGAGGACGGCGTGCAGGGGAACCTCTTCACCGAGAAGGAGTACGAGAACTTCGTCTTCCGCTTCGAGTTCAAGCTCGATCACGGCTCGAACAACGGCGTCGGCATCCGCGCCCCGCTCGAGGGCGACGCGGCCTACGTGGGCATGGAGATCCAGATCCTCGAGGAATCCGGCGCGGTCGCCGGCAAGTGGGGCAAGCTGAAGCCCGAGCAGTACCACGGCTCGGTCTACGGCGTGGCCGCCGCCAAGCTCGGCGCGATGAAGAAGCCGGGTGAATGGAACACCCAGGAGATCGTCGCCGACGGCCGGCGCATCAAGGTCACCCTGAACGGCAAGGTCATCACCGACTTCGACCTCAACAGCGTCACCGACGCCAAGGTCCTCGCCCAGCATCCGGGCATGTTGCGCCCGGGCGGCCACATCGGCTTCCTCGGCCACAACGACCACATCGAGATCCGCAACCTCCGTGTCAAGGAGCTGCCCTCCCGCTTCGCCAAGGACAACGTCGCGCCGTATCCCGGCTTCGCTGCGCTGTACAACGGCAAGGACCTGGCCGGTTGGAAGGGCCTGCCGGCCTCGCCGAACGACAACCCGGCCAAACGCGCGAAGCTCCCGCCCGAGAAGCTCGCCGCGGAACAGGCCAAGGCCGATGCCCGCATGAAGGCGCACTGGCAGTCCGTGGACGGTGCGCTCGCTTTCGACGGCAAGGGCGACAGCCTGTGCACGCTGCGCGACGACATCGGCGACTTCGAGCTGTTCGTCGATTTCAAGATCAAGGAGAAGGGCGACAGCGGTCTCTACCTCCGCGGCAGCCCGCAGGTGCAGATCTGGGACCCGTTCACCAAGCCCATCGAGCACGGCGCCGAGGTCGGCTCCGGCGGTTTCTACAACAACCAGAAGAACCCCTCGAAGCCCACCAAGGTCGCCGACAATCCGATCGGCCAATGGAACCGCTTCCAGATCCTCATGCAGGGCGAGAAGGCGACCATCTTCCTCAACGGCCAGCTGGTGACCCACAACGTCACGCTCGAGAACTACTGGGACCGCACCATCCCCATCTTCCCCACCGGCCAGATCGAGCTGCAGAACCACGGCAACAATCTTTGGTTCAAGAACGTCTATCTGCGCGAGCTCCCTCGCCATTGATGACCGATGGCGGGCACCACGCCATGGGCCGCCGTCGCTGATGGATCCTCCGGGACTCCGGGGTCGGGACACGATGAGGTCCTGCCCCGGAGTCTTCGCGTCGCCACCTTCCGGACCGGCGACGACCTCCTGCGATGAACCCCTTCTATTCCTTGGAGGCTGTGGTGCTCGGCGCGTGCGTCGTCTTTTTCTTCCGCGTGGGCCGCGCCGAGGACGGCCCGGCATGGGGTTGGGCGGCCGCATCGCTGCTGATCTCGGTCCTGGCGTGGGGCTGGCTCGGGTGGGGGCCGCTCGGCATGTTCGCGGCGCAAGGGGCGTTGTTCACCGGCATCGGCGTCGTCCGGATGCTCCGGAAGGCTTGATCCGGCGGTCCCGGACAAGTTGTTTCCCTGCGTTGCGCCCGGGCGGCGATCGGGTAACCTCCGCGCGCTTTGAACGAAGAAGGCTATAAGGCGGTGCGCACGTTCGGGGGGATCTTCGTCGCGACGATGGTCCTCTATGTGACGCTCTACGGCGGTTGCGAGGCGATCCGGAGCCGTGGCGGCCCGTGGGTCGTGTTCCAGGAGAAGACCGCCGACGGCACGCCCGTCGTCCGGTTGGAGCACCACAAGCTGCTCGCGGCCGGACCGGTCACGTTGACCTTCCCCGGTGAACAGGCTCCGGCCCGCTTCACCAACTCGCCGTACATGCGGATCTTCAGGACACCGAACACCAACACGATGCCCTACGGCAACGTCGTGTTCGTCGACATCGCGAACCCCACCGGGCTGCCCGGGACCGTGGTGATGGATGTCTTCGGACATCTGCTCGAGATCCAGCCGCACCAGTTCTACCTCGACGGCCACGCGGTCGCGTGGGTGCCCGGCACGAACATCGTCGTGCCCACCACCGGCAAGCTGCCGCCCGAGCAACGTCCGCAACGCAAGCCCCGCTGAACCCCATTCTGATGGAACAAGACACCCTGACCGTCGCCGCTTCGATCCCAGGCGAACGACTCGACCGCTATCTGCACGAGCAGTTCCCCGACACCTCCCGCGGAGAGATCCAGCGACTGCTCGCCGAGGGGTGCGTGACCGTGAACGGCAAGCTGCCCAAATCCTCGTCGGAACCGCGCGTCGGCGACATCATCGAGATCCGCTGGCCGGTGATGAAGCCCTCGGAGGTCGTCGCGCAGGAGATCCCGCTCGAGGTGCTCTTCGAGGACGACGACCTGTTGGTCGTGAACAAGGACGCCGACATCGTGGTGCATCCCGCCCACGGCCACGCGGACGGCACGTTGGTCAACGCCCTGCTCCACCACTGCAAGGGCCGGCTGAGCGGAATCGGCGGAGTGGAGCGCCCCGGCATCGTCCACCGGCTCGACCTCGGCACGAGCGGTTGTCTCGTCGTGGCGAAGAACGACGACACGCATCGCGCGCTGCAGGCGCAGTTCGCCTCGCGCGACGTCGAGAAGATCTACCAGTGCGTCGTCTGCGGCGAACCGTCCGCGGCGCAGGGCGAGATCAAGGGCGCGATCGCCCGGCATCCGGTCCACCGCAAGCGCATGGCCGTGACGACACCCGGCCGCGGGCGCGACGCGCGCACGAGCTACCGCGTGCTGGAACGGTTGAAAGGTTCGAGCTTCATGGAAGCGACCATCCACACCGGTCGCACGCACCAGATCCGCGTCCACTTCCAGCACCTCGGGTTCCCCGTGGTCGGCGACGAGGTCTACGGCGAACGCCAGAACGCGCGGCTCACCAAGGAGACCGGCTACACGGCGCCGCGCCAACTCCTGCACGCGCGCCGGTTGGCGTTCCTGCATCCGCGCACCGGCGAGCGCGTGGAGTTCGACGCACCGCTGCCGGCCGATTTCCGCGCCGGCTTGGCGGCGCTCCGCTCGGCGTAGGCCTTTGGACCTGCAACCCGAGACCCCAGACCCGAGACCCGAGACCCCAGACCAACCGCGTCGCCCCAGAAACGGGCTCGCGGTCGACGGCATCCGTTCGATAGCGTCCGTCCATGCCGTCGCTGAAACAACTCGCCCGCCGCCTGCCGCGTCCGGTCAAGAACCTGATCCGCGACCGCCTGCTCACCAGCGGGCAGCGGATCCAGCTCAAGCACGACGCCGAGCTCGATTTCTGGAAGGGCTACGTCGCGGCCACCGGCGAGGTGTCCGAGTCCGCTTACTACCGGAAGTTCATGACCGACATGGGCGGCGTGACCGACCCACGGTTCTTCGACGGCAAGGTCTGCCTCGACATCGGTTGCGGCCCGCGCGGATCGCTGACGTGGCTCACCCAGGCGAAGGCGGCCATCGGCCTCGATCCGCTGGCGGATGATTACCACGCGAACTTCCGCCTCGACGGTCAGCCGATGCTCTACCTGAAGTGCGGCGTGGAGCAGATCCCTTTGCCCAGCAACTACGTGGATGTCGTGTTCACGATGAACTCGCTCGACCACGTGGACGACCCCGAGGCGGCCTGCCGCGAGATCCGCCGCATCCTCAAGCCGGGCGGCGCCATCATCGCTTCGCTGAACCTCAACGAGCCGGCCACCGTGACCGAGCCCTGGCCGTTGTCGGAGGACTTCCTCCACAAGCACCTCTTCGCCGGCTGGAAGCGCGAGTACTACGAGATCCGTCCGCGCCTCAACACCCAGGGGCACTTCGGGCCGTACCGCTATTTCTACGAGCCCGTGCCGAAGGAATATTCTGCCTACGACGGCCCGATGGCGCTCTGGTGCCGGTTCACCAAGGTGTAGCGGGCCGTCGAAGAGCGCTTACCGATGTAGGCGACGGGGTGAAGAGTCTCCATCATCAGCAAAGATCGAGAACCGCCCTCCCCGGCTCCCCCACCTGCTGATGCAGGTCCACGCTCACAGGCCACCGCCGCGCCAAAGCAGCCGACTGGATAGGCCCTGCGCCCGGTACGGAGGACTATACGACCTGCCGCTTCTCCGAGAGGCCAAACTTGGGAAATCACGGCCTTCGACGACGGTACTTC
>JANNAJ010000713.1:0-3069 GCA_031384285.1 Verrucomicrobiota bacterium | reverse complement strand
GCGCGGCGTAGCCGTCGAGCACGATATCGGCGATGGCCGGGTCGTCGTAGGTCTGGAAGCTGGCGAGCACCGCTTGGCGCAGACCGTCGTCCTGCGCCGCTTCGCGATAGGCGCGGCCCAAGGCGGGCAACGCTCCCGGCACCTTCTGGTCGCTCATCACCCCGAGATAGGCCAGGCGCTCGGCCCGCGGCGCCGCGCTGTCGGCCACGACCGCGATCGCTTTCCGCGCCGCGTCGGCATCGCCGCTCCGCAGCGCCAAGGCCGCCGACCCGACCCCGTGGCGCGCCATCGTTCGGACCAAAGGTTCGGGCAGGCCCGCCAGTGGACGTCCCTTGTACGCGGCCTCGAATCCGGTCATCAGCCGACGGCTATGCGCGATCGACGGCGAGAGCGCGAAGAGCCGCGCGACGGCGAGCAGGTCGCGCTGCGAACCCGCCTGCGCGAACCGGCGCGCGAGACGCTCGAGCAGATGCGCCTCGACCAACGGGCTCCGCCAGAATCCCGGGTCGGCGAAGAGCGCGAGCACCGCCTCGGGGTCCGATGCGCACTTCGCCTCGATCGCCCACCAGAGCAGGAGCGGGATGCGGTTGTCGTCCACGTCCTCGGCCCGCATCGCCAAGGCCCGGACCAACGGGAGCGCGTCTTTCGCGGGCAGACGTTTCGCCGTGGCGGCGAGCTGTCCGCGGGCCTCGAGGTCGGGTTCGGTGGCGGCCATCGCGACGAGCCGGGTCGCGACATCCGGGGAGACCGAGCGTCGGTCACCGAGCAACCGGACCGCCCAAAGCCTCACGAACGGATCCGCATGGGACGTTGCCCGGAGCATCTCCGCTTCCGTGGATCCGCCGCAGCGGTCGAGTGCCCACAGCAGTTCCAGCGCATGCTGGCCGGAGCTGCGGTGGAGCGCCGCGGACAACGCCGGAGCCAGCGATCCGTCGTGTCGGTCGCCGAGGATCCGCAGCGCGGTCTGGCGGACCCAACGGTTCGGATCCGCCAACCGCTCGACGAGCTGCGTGCCGGTCAGCCGGGAGAGGTCCTCGGCCTTCGACGGTGCGGTCCCCTTGGCCTTCAGCCGGTAGATACGGCCGTTGCTCGTGTCGATCTGGCCTTCGTGGTTGCGGTAGTGGTTCACCTGCCGGTCGTACCAATCGCACACGTAGATCGCGCCTTCAGGCCCGACCTTGATGTCGACCGGACGGAACCAACGGTCATCGCTCGTCACCGGACGCGACACGTCGCGCGTGCGGAAGGACGAGCGGTCGGCGCTGATCTCGCTTTCGACGATGCGGCCTTGGATCGGTTCCACGCCGAACAACCGGCCAGCATACCGGGAGGGCAGGGCGCCATGGTCGTAGACCACGAAGTTGTGCGTGAAGCGCGGGACGCTGTCCTGCGGCATCGCGGTGAAATAGCCGTAGGCATACGGGTTCGAGAGCGGACCGTGCTTCTCGAACCCTTTCTGGAGATAGGCGCCCTGCTGGTAATGGAAGCCGCGCGTGTCGCCGCCGTTGTGGCCGGAGAAGATGCGCCCCTTGCTGTCGATCTCGCAGCCGAATGCGTTCCCGCCACCTTCGGAGAAGACCTCGTAGACTCGGCGCTCCGGATGGTAGCGCCAGATGTCCTGGCCCTGCGAATAGACGGGTCGCGGGTCCTTCGGTTTCCCGTCCGCGCCGTGGACGAGGATGTTCGCCGTCACCGTGCTGCCCTGCGCGCCGTAGAGCCATCCGTCCGGACCCCAACGCAGCGAGTTGGCGACGCTGTGGGTGTCCTCGAGCCCGAAACCGGAGAGCCGCACCTCCGGATCGCCGTCGGGCACGTCGTCGTTGTCGGCGTCGCGGTAGAAGAGCAGGTAGGGCGGGTTCAGCACCCAGACGCCGCCGCGGCCGCGCTCGACGGCGGTCGCGATGTTGAGGCCGTCGACGAAGACCTTGTGCCGGTCGTAGCGGCCGTCGCCATCGGTGTCCTCGTGGATGGTGATGCGGTCCTTGCCTCGGACGTGACGGGGCGGGGCCTCCGGCACGCGGTCGTACACGGCGCGCCACACGCTGTCGTGGCTGACCATCCGCAGTCCGGCCGGCGAAGGATACTGGCGGTACTCCACGACCCACATGCGACCGCGTTCGTCGAAGTTCAGGAAGACCGGTTGCGCGATCTCCGGTTCGGCGAGGACCTGCTGCCACTCCAGGTCGTCGGCCACCTGGAAATGTTTCGTCGCCTCCGCCGGGCTGAGCGCCGGATCCTGGGTCTCTTGCGGAAGGTCCAGGGTGGCGGGCTTCGCGGCGCGAGGTGCGGCCGCCGACGTCGCCTCCCGGGATGGTGCCGCGGAGGCATCCCTGCCGCGGCAGGGCAGTGACGCAGCGGAGACCACCGCGGCCGCGATGGCGAGGGCATGGGGAAAGGTTCGCATCGGAGGACCGCACAACTGGGCGTGAGACTCGGTCCGATGGCAAGGCCGCTATGTGCCGATGCCGCTATGTGCTGTCGGGACGCCGGGCAGCGGCCATCCCACAGTCCGCCTTCGACACGAGGCTGGATCACCGTCTCGCCGCGCGCAGGAACCGGCCTTCGGTTCCGGGAAGGAACTTCAGGCTGAACACCGCCGGGCCGGTGTTCGTGGCGGTCGGGGTCCAGGTGCGCAGATCGGGCGAGGTCTCGACCGTGTAGGTGACATCGGATGCGGTGAAGACGCGGACCTGGAAACTGTCCGCGCCGGCCTGCAGTCCGCCGATCTCCAATACGCTGGGGGTCGGGTCGGCGCGACCGGGCGAGCCGCCGACCGCGGTGCTGGCGCGCCAATAGGCCGGTGAATCCAAATCGGCGGTGCCGCCGATGGCCGGCACAAGCGAGCGTCCGGCGCCATCCGCCTCGATCGGCCACGGCGGTTGGTCGGAGTAGGTGACGCTGAAGACCACCGCGCCTTCCGAGGCGGTCTTGAGCGTGAGCGTGTCGCCGCCGTTGCCGAGCGCCTTGTCGAACGGGCCGAAGAGCGGCCAGTCCACCGGGAAGCCGTGGTAGGCGCGGAAAGCCGCGAAGTTCGTCGTCTTCACCAGCAACGCATAGGCGCCGGGCGCG
>JANNAJ010000678.1:0-4862 GCA_031384285.1 Verrucomicrobiota bacterium | reverse complement strand
CGATCAAGGAGGGCGCGAACACGACTTTGCACCTACGCGAGCTGATGACCTCGTTCCTCCGCGAGAAGCTGCCGGCAGGCCCGCGCTGAACCCCATGGAACCGTCTTTGTCCCGCATTTCTCCGACGCCGCCGCGCCCGCTACGCCGGCCAGGACTGTGGGCACTTCTCCGCCTGTCGGCGGCGATGCTTCTCGGCGCGGCCTTGGCCGCCGAAGCGTCGGGTGCGGCGGTCGACGGCCACGTGCTGCTCGGCGAACGGCATTGCACGGCGTGCCACGCGGTCAGCGGGACCGCGGCGTCATGGATCATGCCAAAGACCGCGCCGCGGCTGACCGGTGTCGCCGAACGGGCCGATGCGGATTGGGTCCGGCGCTTCTTGGCTGCGCCGGACGTGACGTTGCCCGGGACGACCATGCCGGACGTGCTGCATCGCCTTCCCGCAGCCGATCGCGAGGGCGCGGCCGAGGCGCTGACGCATCACCTGTTCTCCTCGGCGACGGCGGCCGCTGCCGTCCGGGTCTACCCCGACAAGGCGGCGATCGCGCGAGGCGAGGCCTTGTATCATCGGGTCGGCTGCGTGGCCTGCCATGCCCCGCAGGACGCGGCGGCAGAGGCCGGGCCTTCCGTTCCGTTGCCGCGCATGGAAGAGAAGTGGGCCCATGCGCCGCTGCGGCAGTTCTTGCTGGATCCATCGGCGGTGCGGCCTTCGGGCCGGATGCCGGCGATGGGGCTCACCGACCGCGAGGCGTCCGACATCGCCCACTACCTGCTGCGCGCGACGCGGGTCCATTCGGCGCTGGAAGCGACCGTCTGCCGCGCGCGGCTGCGGTCGCTCGCCGACCTCGACACGGCGGAGGCCGTCCGCACCGTTCCGGTGGATGGCTTCACGCTGGCGGTGCCTGGGGCGGACGGCCGGTTGGCCCTGCGTTTCAACGGCTGGCTGCGCGTGGATGCCGCGGGTGGCCACACCTTCCGGCTGTCGGCCGATGGCGCGACGCGGCTCTCGGTCGACGGTGACTGGATCGAGGACGTCGATTGCTGGGACCGCGACGAGACGAACGCCGAAGGGTCGCTGCAGCTCTCGCCCGGTTGGCACGCGGTGCGGCTCGATTTCGCGCAGCGCGGATCGAAGCCGCCGCGGTTGCGGGTCGAGTTGGAAGGCCCGGGCATCCCTCGCGGACCGATCGCCGCGGAGCGCCTGCGCGCCGACCGCGAGATCGGGCCTGGTTCTGCGCCGGCTCCGTTCGTGGTGGATCCGGCGAAGGCCGAGCGCGGCAAGGCCTTGTTCGCGAGCCTCGATTGCGCGGCTTGCCACGACGGGAAGATGCCGGCCAAGGCGATGCCGGAGCTCGTCCGGGCGGATCCGGTCCGCGGATGTCTTGCGGATGCGCCCGCGGCCGGTGTCCCCGGCTTCGCGCTGTCCGATGCGGAACGGGTCGCGCTGCGTTCGGCGCTCGTCGGGCTCCGGCGTCCGGACCTCGCGACACCGTCGTCGCAACAGCGCATCGCGCACACGATGGCCACCTTCCGCTGCACCGCGTGCCACGTCCGCGACGGTGTCGGGGGCGTCACCGTAGGCCGCGACCGGTACTTCACCTCGAACGGCGAGGACCTCGGCGAGGAAGGCCGGTTGCCGCCGCGGCTCGACGGCGTGGGCGACAAGCTGCGTCCTGCATGGCTCGGCGAGGTCCTTGCGAAGGGCACGGGCGTCCGGCCTTACCTCGACACGCGGATGCCGCGGTTCGGCGCGACGAATGTCGGCCACCTCGCGGCGTTGTTCGTCGCGCTCGACCGGCGTCCGAGGTCGCCGGCGCCGATGTCCGACACGGCGGAAGCGCAGCGCGAGGCGGGACGCACCTTGATCGGGACCGACGGCCTGTCGTGCATCGCTTGCCATCGGTTCAACCGCCAGCCGGCGCACGCGCTCCAGGTGCTCGACCTCACGACCACGACCGAGCGGCTGAACGAGGACTGGTTCCGCGCGTTCCTCCTCGAACCGGAGCGCTTCAATGTCGGCACGCGGATGCCGTCGTTCTGGCCCGGTGGCGCGAGCCCGATGCCGGCGTTGCTCGGTGGCGAGACGGATCGTCAGCACGCGGCGATCTGGACCTATCTCGCCGACGGCGCGCGCGCCAAGGCTCCCGAAGGGCTGAGCCGCGAGAGCATGGAGCTCGTCGTGGGCGGAGAAGCGGTCATCTATCGCGGCAAGCTCTGGGAGGCGGGATTCCGCGCGGTCGCGGCGGGCTATCCCGAGCAGGTCGACATGGCGTTCGACGCCGAGGAATCGCGGCTCGCGCTGTTGTGGCGCGGCCGTTTCCTCAACGTCGGGCCGCACTGGGGCGTCCAGGGCATGGGGCAGGTCCGTCCGCTCGGCACCGACGTGGTGGTGCTGCCCCGCGGTCCGGCGTTCGCGGTGCTCGCCGACGCCGCGGCTGCTTGGCCCACCGGGACGGGGCGTGGCCCGGCCACGAAGTTCCGCGGCTACCAGCTCGACGCCTTGAAGCGTCCGACGCTGCTCTACGCGGTCCATGGGACGGAGGTGGAAGACTTCCTCGCCGGTGCGGTCGCCGAGGGCAGGCCTTCGGTCCGGCGGACGCTGAAGTTCCGGGGCGCCGTGCCCGCGGGGCTCCATCTGCGCCTCGTTTCCGGGAAGTTGGCGCCGGTCGACGGCGACGCGTGGCAGCTCGACGGCACGGTCAAGGTCCGTGTCCACGGCGGCGCGGCGATCGTGCGCGGCGAAGGCGGCCGCAAAGAACTGCTCGTGCCCATCGATGCGGCCGCGGCGAAAGACGGACTGGAGATCGTTTATGCCTGGTGATCCAAGACAGCAGCGGACGGTAGGCCCCGGCACCGGGCATCGTCGCGTGTTCCGCGCGGTCGGTCTCGTCGCGAAAGCGTGGATGTGGCTCGCGGTCTTGGCGTCGGTCACCGCCGCTGCCGAGGACCAATGGCTCAGCTACAAAGGCGGGGCCGGGCCGGGGAAGGGGAAGAAGATCGTCTTTGTCACCGGCGACGAAGAATACAGGTCGGAAGAATCGATGCCGGCGATGGCCCGGATCCTCGCGAAGCGGCACGGCTTCGATTGCACCGTGCTGTTCGCCATCGACCCGAAGTCCGGCGAGATCGACCCGAAGATCGTCGACAACATCCCGGGCCTCGACGCGCTCAAGACCGCGGACCTGATGGTCGTGTTCACGCGGTTCCGGCATCTGCCCGAGGACCAGATGGCCAAGTTCGTGGATTACGTGGAATCCGGCCGGCCGGTCATCGGTGTGCGGACGGCGACCCACGCGTTCGATTACGACAAGTTCCAGGAGGAGAAGTTCTCCAAGTGGGCCTGGCGCGGGCCGCATCCGGATTTCAAGGGCGGTTTCGGTCGACAGGTGCTCGGCGAGACCTGGGTCGACCATCACGGCGGCTACCGCAGCGAGAGCACGCTGGGGATCATCGTCCCGGAGATGAAGGGGCATCCCGTGCTCCGCGGCGTCGATGCGATCTGGGGCCTTTCGCACGCCTATCAGGTGACGACCTTGGCCGGCGACAGCCGACCGCTCGTGATGGGCCAGCCGTTGGTCGGGTTGAGACCGGACGACAAACCCGACGCGGAGAAGCCGCCCGTGCCGGTCGCCTGGGTGAAGACCTACACCGGGCAGGCAGGCAAGGCGGCCCGAGTCTTCACCACGACCTACGGCTACGGCGACGATTTCAAAGAAGAGGGCGTGCGCCGGATGTTCGTGAACGCGTGCTATTGGTGCGTCGGTCTCGAGGACAAGATCCCGGCGAGATCCGATGTCGCGCACGTCGGTCCTTATCAGCCGAAGAAGAGCGATTTCGGCGGCTACCGGCGCGGCATGACGCCGGAGGACCTGCGGCAGAACCTCAGCACCGACGACCTGCCGGAGATCGAACCGAACGCCCGGGAAGGCGAGGCGTATCGCATCGTCGACATCCCGACACCGCCCGGCGCGGTCGTCGAATCGGGCAGCATGCTGGAGCTGCCCGACGGACGCCTGGCGATCGGGACCCGGCGCGGCGAGGTCTACTTCGTCGCCGGTGCCGAGATGGATACGCCGATGCCGCGGTGGACGTTGTTCGCGTCGGGCCTGACCGAGGTCTTCGGCCTCGCCTGGCGGGATGGCGTGCTCTACGCGACGCAACAGGGCGAGCTGACGCGTGTGCTCGACACCGACGGCGACGGGCGCGCCGACCGTTTCGAGACCGTGAGCGACGCATGGGCATGGGGCAGCGAGCACGAGTTCACCTTCGGCTCGGGCTTCGACAAGGACGGTGCCATCTGGACGGTGCACGGGTTGTCCGATAGCTACACTTCCGACCGGTTGTTCCGCGGTTGGGCGCTGCGGCATTTCCCGGACGGTCGGTGGGAGGCCATGTGCAGCGGGCTGCGGAGCCCGGGCGGCATCGCGTTCAACGCGGAAGGCGACGTCTTCTATGCCGAGAGCCAGGGCCCGTGGGGCAGCGCCTGCACGCTGAAGCAGCTCCGGAAGGGCGGGTTCATGGGGCATCCCATCAGCAACAAGTGGTGGGACCAGGCGCCCGGCATGGGGCCGCGTCCCGCCGAGCCGACCGGCGGCGACGACGGCCGGCGCCACATCGACGCGGCGCGGATCCCGCAGCTCGTGCTGCCGTCGGTGACCTTCCCCTACAAGAAGATGGGCCAGAGCGCGTCGGCGGTGATGCGCGATGTCTCGGGCGGGAAGTTCGGCCCGTTCGCCGACCAGTTCCTCGTCGCCGATTACACGCTGAGCCTGGTCATGCGGGCCGAGATGGAGAAGGTGGACGGCGGCTACCAGGGCACCTGCTATCCGTTCCGCCAAGGCCTCGCGACCGGGCTGATCGGCGGG
>JANNAJ010000642.1:0-12177 GCA_031384285.1 Verrucomicrobiota bacterium | reverse complement strand
CGAAATCCCGCACGTCAAGGCGCGGCGCGATGCCGGACAGACGCTCAAGTTCACTTTCCGGGTCAATGACAGCGCCGGGGTCGGCTGCCTGGAGCTGGCCAAAGAGCGGAGCGTCTCGAAGCAAAACAACTTCGCGCTGCTCGTGCGCTGGACCGAGCACTGGGCGAACGAGGTGGAGTTTGGCTTCGAGAAGACGGAGACCGGCAAGGACTCGCTCTGACGTGAACCGTCAACCGGATCATCGAAAGCATCCATCAACCCATGAAATCCCGCACCCTCCATCGTCTGTCCTCCATCGTGGCCTGGGCACTGTCGATGAGACACACGCTCGCCGCCGAGCTGCTCCATCGCCGCGACGACTTTGCCCGCGGGTTCACCGAGAAGATGATGGCCTACGCCCTCGGGCGCGGCCTCGTCATCTCCGACTACTAGCGCGTCGAAGCCGCCGCCGCGGCGCTCAAGAAGGACGATTACCACTTGCACGCCTCGCTCCGCGCCATCGTGCAATCATCGGCGTTTCAATCCCGATGAGGTTCCAGAACCCTGCGCCGTGAAATCTATCGCCTTTGCATTGCTCGCCGCGTTTGGCCTTGCGTGCAATTCGGATACCGCGGCGGTCAGCAGCAGTAGGCAAGAAGCGTTGACGTTCAATGCCTCGTTCGACCACGGGCCGGACGCCGATTCCGGACAAGGCGACCGCCGCCTGTTCAGCGCGCCCCCGAGGAAGGCAACTTCGGACCCACCATATGTCCGCTGGAACCGGGTCGTGGTGGACGCCTGTTTGCTGCCGCGATGAAACCGCTGAACGAACTCAAGCCATGAACCAGAACTCTCGTGGCTCTTGCACCGATCGGGGGGGATTGACACCGGATCGGAAGCGTCACGCCGAGCACCTGCGTGATGCATAAGTGTGATAATGCAAAGACTATGACACCTATGCAGCGAGCTGGGATGGCTTATTTGCCGATTGGGCCCAGGTTGCCGGGGTGATGGCGTCGCCTCGGCGTGGTCGATGGCGCTCAGGCTGCAGCCATGGTCGTATCGGTAGGTGGTCTACGAGGAGATGTCGATGTAGGTGCGCCACCCTCTGCGCTTCTCCAGCCTGGCCGTAGGGCGATCACCGGGCCGTCGGACCACGGTCCGGAGATGACGCAGCGCCTCTGGGGTACCGGCCGCACCACCGGACGGAGGCTCCCAAGTCGAGCCCGCGCCTACGCGGGAGCGATCGTCACGGCGCAGTGCTTGTAGCTCGGCTGGCGCGAATGCGGGTCGAAGCTGGCGAAGGTGAGGCGGTTCACGGCGTCGTAGTGCATCGGGATGAACACCTGTCCCGGCCGCACCGTCGGCGTGACGAAGGCCGTCGCCTCGATCGCGGCCCGCCGCGAGCTCACGGCCACCCGTGAATGCGGTGCGATGCGAAGCCGCCGCGCGTCGTCCGGATGGATCTCCACGTAGCACGTCTCCGGATAGAGCTTGCGCAGGACCGCCGATTTGCCGGTGCGGGTGTTCGTGTGCCATTGCGCAGAGGTGCCGCGCCCGGTGAGCAGGACGAACGGGAACGCCTCGTCGGTCGGCTCCGCAACCGGGCGCGGCAGATCGAAGAGGAACTTCGCCCGCTGATCCGGCGTGAAGAAAAGGCCGTCGGCGAAAAGGCGGCGCTCCCGCCCGGAGTGATCCGTCTTCAGTGGACCGTTTTCAGCGGGCGTCGCGGTGCCACGAAGCCGTTGCGTGCCCCTGAACTGATCACTGACCACTGGATGCTGATCACTTTGCGCAAAGGGCCACTGGATCCCGCCGGCCTCGTCGAGATGCCGGAAATCGCGGATGCCGGTGATGTCACAAGGCTGGCCGGCGCTGAGGCGCTTGAGGATCTGGAAGACCGCCTCGGGCGAACTCCATTCCCGGAAGCGGTCGCCGCAGCCCCATGCCTCGGCGATGAGCTGGAAGATCGCGAAGTCGCTCAACGCCTCGCCCGGCGCGCGGACCACTTTCTTCACGAGACCGAAACGGCGCTCGCTGTTGATGAGCGTGCCCTCCTTCTCGCCCCACCCGGCCGCGGGCAGCACCAGATCCGCGAGGCGGGCCGTCTCGGTCGTCGGGTAGAGGTCCTGCACGACGAGGAAGTCGAGCTTCTTGACCAGTTCGTTGAACCGGTCCTGGTGGATCCACGAGTGCGACGAATTGGTCGCGATGATCCATAGGCCCTTGATCGCGCCGGATCCGATGCCGTCCACGATCTGGTCGTAGGCCCACGAGTTCTCGGACGGGATGGTCGTGACCGGCAGGCCGAGCGCGCGGGCCACGGCTTCGCGGTGCTCCGGCTTGGTGAAGTCACGTCCGCCGAGCAACGACGTGGCGTTGGCGAACAGGCGCGAGCCCATCGCGTTGCACTGGCCGGTGATGCTGTTGGCGCCGGTGCCGGGCCGTCCGATGTTCCCGGTCATCAGCGCGAGGTTGATGACGGCCTGGGCGGTGCGGGTCGATTCGTGGCCTTGGTTCACGCCCATGGTCCACCAGAAGCTCACGCGCTTGCCCTCGGCGATGAGGGCGACGCAACGGTCGAAATCCTCCCGCGGGAGGTCGGCCGCCTCGCAGGCGCGCTCCGGCGTGAACTCGTCGACGAATCTCACGAAGTCGGCGAAGCCGCTCGTGTGCGCGTCCACGAACGTCCGGTCCACCGCACCGCGGGAGATGAGGGCGCGGGCGATGCCGTAGAGCAGCACGAGGTCGGACTTCGGCGCGAGCGGCAGGTGCAGCGTGGCGTTCATCGCCGTCTCGGTGCGGCGCGGGTCGAGCACGATGATCGCGGGCTGGTGCGGGTTCCGCAGCACGCGTTGCCACATGATCGGATGCGCGATGCAGGGGTTCGCGCCGATGAAGACCAGGACATCCGACTCCTCGAAGTCCGCGTAGGTGTAGGGCGGCGCATCGAAGCCGAAGCTCTGCTTGTAGGCGACGTGCGCGGTTGCCATGCACTGGCGCGTGTTCGAATCGGAGTGCAGGCCGCCCATGCCGAACTTGAAGAGGGCGCCGACGAACGCCATCTCCTCGGTGCAGATCTGTCCCGTGCTGAGATAGGCGATCGAATGGGTGCCGTGCCGCGCCTGGATGCCCTTCATCCGCGAGACGAACGCGTCCATCGCCTCGGCCCAAGGGACCGGCCGGAGCGCGCCGGTCGCGGGATCGCGGAGCAGCGGCGTGGTGGCGCGGTCCGGCGCGGCGAGCGGGGTGAGGGCTTCCCAGCCTTTCGGGCAGGCCATGCCGAGGTTCACCGGATAATCCGGATCGGCGGTGAGGTTCACCGCTTGGCCGTCCTTCAGATGGACCTTCAGGCCGCAGCCGGTGGAGCAGAAACCGCAGACCATGGTCGTGACGCCATCGGGTTTCATCCGCGCGGGCACCTGGCCGAGGCCGAAGTCGCCCGGCGCACGCACAAGGTCCTCGGTGAGCGGGCCGGTCCACTGGCGGAGCAACGAATTGGCGGGGGATGGGGACATGCAGGCTGGCGTTCGGCGGCGATGCGGTGTTCGGGCGGCATGGGTCGGGTGCCTCGGGCTTCAGGTCTAAGGCATCGAGGGGTGCGGTTTGAAGGCCAAACGTGCCGGTCTTGAAAAACCCATGCGATCACCGGACCGGTCCCGGTCGAGATCGCCTCGGTCATCCGCTGGGAACCGGGTGGCGGTCGGTCGTGCGGGACCGGAACCGGAAAGAGCGGAACGACAGGACGACGCTTTCGAGCGTCGCAGTTTCAAAGGGGAAGTGGTCGGGACGACAGGATTTGAACCTGCGACATCTTGGTCCCAAACCAAGCGCTCTACCGGGCTGAGCCACGTCCCGAACCACCGGCACCTTCCACCGGCCGGCCTCGCGGAGCAAGCCTCTTGTCGAGCGCCGTCGCAGGCGGTCCGCCGTTCGTCGTCGCGGCATGCGCGGGTCGCGCGGAGATTCACTCCGGTTTGGCGAAGCCCTCGGCGAGGCGGCGCACGACGACGCCCGCGGCGACGAAGCCGAACGTCCCGGTCACGAACGTCGCCGAGCCGTAGCCGCGGTCACAGTTCAAGCGGCGCGATTCTCCCGGCCCGGCCCCCACTTCGGCCGCGGCGCACATCGAGCCGTCCTCCTGCGGGAACACCGGCGGCTCGGACGACCACACGCAGTCCACCCCGAACTTCTTCTCGCCCCGCGGGAACCCGTGCGCTTGGCGGAGCCGCTTCCGGACCTCGCTGAGAAGACGGTCGTGCGTCGCCCGCGACAGGTCGACGACGCGCACCTGGGTCGCATCCCGCCGTCCGCCCGCTCCGCCGCAGGACACGATGGGGATCCCTTTCTCGCGGCAGAGCGCGATGAGGCGGCACTTGTTCTGGACGCTATCGATGGCGTCGACCACGAAGTCCGGCACGGTCTTGCCAACGGCTCCGGGTTCCATGCCCGGGACCGGGGAATGGAGCAGACGTCCCGCGCTCTCCTCGGTGAAGAACTCCAGCAACGACGCCACACGGCAGCCGGGATGGATCCCGCGGACGCGTTCCGCGAGCACCTCGGCCTTCGCGCGCCCCAGAGTGGAATCGAGCGCGGGGAGCTGGCGGTTCACGTTGCTGACGCAGACCTCGTCGAGGTCCACCAACGTGAGCGCGCCGACCCCGCTGCGGGCCAATGCCTCGACCGTCCACGACCCCACGCCGCCGAGCCCGACAACGAGCACATGCGCCGCACCGAGCCGCTCGAGCCCTGCCTTGCCGTAGAGCCGCGCGATGCCGCCGAACCGGAAACTGTGGTCGCTCATCCGCCGCGAGCGTAGCCGTTGCGCCGCCGCGTGTCAGCCGGCGCGCTCCGGAGCGGTCCGCAGGGCGGTTCCCGGGCGCCTGCATTGTCCCAACGCGGCGCTTGACCCGTTTCCCGGCGGTTTCCTACTTTCCGCACTCTTTGCCGGGACGCCGACTCGCGTCGCCCCGGTGTGTCCGAACGTCAGCCAAAAAGGAAACCATCGTGAACGTGTCCGTCGAAACTCTGGGTCCCTGCAAGAAACTGCTCCGCGTCGAGGTGCCGGTCGAGAAGGTGAATGCCGCCTTCGACGAGCTCACCGGCGCGTTCCAGAAGCAGGCCCAACTCCCCGGCTTCCGCCCGGGCAAGGCTCCAAAGCATCTCATCGTGAAGTCCTACGAGGGCCGCATCAACGAGGAGACGCGCAAGAAGCTGTTCGAGGAATCCTACCGCCAGGCCGCCGCCGACCAGAAGCTCCGCGTGATCGTCACCATCGACGTCGAGGAGCAGTCCTTCGGCCGCGGCGTGCCGTTCGGCTACACCGTCACGCTCGAGCACGCGCCCGAGTTCGAGCTCCCCAACTACCAGGGCCTCGCCGCCAAGCGCGAGACCACCCTCGCCTCCGACGCCGACGTCGACCGCGCGGTCAACATCCTCCGCGAGCAGCAGGTCAAGTACGACGACGTCACCCGCGCCGCGCAGACCGGCGACGCCGTGGTCGTCAACTACAAGGGCACCTGCGAGGGCAAGCCGCTCACCGATTTCAACCCGGCCGCCAAGGGCCTCACCGAGAAGCAGAACACCTGGCTGCTCATCGCCGAGAACTCCTTCATCCCCGGCTTCACCGAGCAGCTCGTCGGTGCCAGCGCCGGCGACAAGAAGACGGTCACCGTCGACTTCCAGAGCGAGTTCGTCATCAGCGAGGTCGCCGGCAAGCAGGGCGTCTTCGAGGTCGAGGTCACCGGCGTGAAGCAGAAGGTCCTGCCCGAGGTGGACGAGGACTTCGCCAAGAGCTTCGGTGCTCCCGACCTCCCCGGCCTGCTCCAGGGCATCCGCCGCGACCTGCAGAACGAGCTCGATTTCCGCCAGAAGCGCGCCGTCCGCGACCAGCTCCTCAAGCAGTTGCTCGACCAGGTCAGCTTCGAGCTGCCCGACAGCGTCGTCGCCAGCGAGACCAAGAACCTCGTCTACAACATCGTGAACGAGAACCAGCAGCGCGGCGTCGCCAAGGAGATCATCGAGACCAAGAAGGACGAGATCTTCCAGAGCGCCCAGGCCAGCGCCAAGGACCGCGTCAAGGCCGCCTTCATCCTCAACCGCATCGCCGAGATCGAGAAGATCTCCGTCGACCAGCGCGAGATGTCGCAGCGCATCGTCGCCCTCGCCCAGCAGAACAACCAGACGCCCGAGAAGATGGTCAAGGTGCTCCAGGAACGGAACGCGTTCCCCGAGATCCAGCAGGACATCCTCACCGGCAAGGTCCTCGACCTGATCGAGCTCAAGGCGACCGTCGCCGACGTCGCCCCGGCGCCCGCGCCCGCTCCGGCGGCCTGAGCAACGGATCCCCGGCATCTTTTGTGCGACCAGGCGGCCAGCGATGGCCGCCTGGTCTGTTTCCGGCGACGGCGCGTGGGCCGGCGGCGGATCCGTGGTAACTTCCTGCGGGCACGGGTGTCTTCATCGGCAGAACAAGCCGCCTTGCGATGCACCCCATCCGGGTCCAAGAGTCTGCCCTGTGACCACCTCCCGCGAACCCCTCACGCCGGACCGATGCCCGATCGGCCTCGCCCTGGCGTCGCGCTGGGTGCTCGGGTTCCTGGTCGCGGCGGCCTTCGCTGCCCGTGCCGCGGATTCCTCGGAAACCCGCGACCTCCTGCTCAAAGGAGAGCACGCCAAGGTGGTCGAGATCGCGTCCAAGGCCCTGAAGGACCGCCAGCGCGACGAGGAATGGCCGCTGCTGCTCGGACGTGCGTTGCTGACGACCGGCCGCTATCCCGAGGCCCGCGCCGCGATGACCAACGCGTTGGCGAAGGACTCCGGCAGCATCCGCCTGCGCTGGCTCGCCCGCGAGACGTTCCTCGCCGCCGGTGATGCCCGGGGCGCTGCCGCGGTGCTCGACGACATCAAGGAATCCATCACCTCGCGGGGCGGCGGCCTGCGCGACCCGGCGAGCATGGTCGCCTTCGGCCGCGCGGCGCTGCTGCTCGGGGCCGATCCCAAGGTGGTCCTCGACAAGATCTACGCCCCCGCCCAGAAGGCCGATCCCGACCTGCGCGATGTCTACCTGGCGCGCGGTGATCTCGCGCTGGAGAAACACGACTTCGACCTCGCGGCCAAAGCCTTCGACGAAGGTGTCCGGAAACATCCCGAGGACCCCGACCTGCTCTTCGGGCTGGCCAAGGCCCACTCCACCGGCGAACGCGAGGTCATGGGCGATTCCCTCGAAGCGGCGCTCAAGGCCGATCCCCGGCACATCCCCAGCCTCCTGCTCATCGCCGACAACCGCATCGACGCCGAGGACTACGACGGCGCGGCCAGACGCCTCGACGAGGTCGCCGCCGTGAACCCTTGGCAGCCCGACGCATGGGCCTATCGCGCCGTGCTCGCGCACCTCAAGAACGACACCGCCACCGAGACCGCCGCCCGCGCGTCCGCGCTCCGTTTCTGGACCGGCAACCCGCGCGTCGACCACCTCATCGGCCTCAAGCTCTCGCAGAAGTACCGCTTCGCCGAAGGCGCGGCGCACCAGCGCAAGGCCCTCGAGGCCGACCCTTCGTATCTCCCGGCGAAGGCGCAGCTCGCGAACGACCTTCTCCGCCTCGGCGACGAGGCCGAGGGTTGGAAGCTCGCGCAGGAAGTGGAGCGCATCGACAGCTACGACGTGGCCGCCCACAACCTCGTGACGCTCCACGACACGATGGCCAAATACGTCGCGCTGACGAACGCCCACTTCGTCGTGCGCATCAGCAGCAACGAGGCGGAGGTGTACGGCCCGCGCGTGCTCGCGCTCCTGGAGCGCGCCCGGACGAACCTGTGCGCCAAGTACTCCATGGAGCTGGAGTTGCCGACGCTTGTGGAGATCTTCGCGGAGCAGAAGGATTTCGGCGTCCGCACCTTCGGCATGCCCGACAACCCGGGCTACCTGGGCGTGTGCTTCGGCCGCGTCATCACCGCCAACGGGCCGGCGGCGAACAAGACCGGCGCGGTCAACTGGGAGGCCGTGCTGTGGCACGAGTTCTGCCACGTGGTCACGCTCCAGAAGACCGCGAACCGCATGCCCCGCTGGCTGAGCGAGGGCATCTCGGTGTTCGAGGAGCTCCAGGCCGACGCGTCGTGGGGACAGCGCATGACGCCCCGCTACCGCTCGATGGTCCTCGGCGGCGAGCTCACGCCGGTCTCGAAGCTCAGCGGCGCCTTCCTTGCGCCGAAGACGCCGTTCCATCTCCAGTTCGCCTATTACGAATCCGCGCTGGTCGTGGATTTCTTGGTCGGCAAGTTCGGCATCGGCGCGCTCAAGGACATCCTGGTCGATCTCCGCGGCGGCGCGGACATCAACGCCGCGATCGCCAAGCACACGATGCCGATGGAGCGCTTCGAGAAGGAGTTCGCCGCCTTCGCCACCGGCAAGGCGAAGCAGCTCGCGCCGGGATTGGAGTGGGAGAAACCCGCGCCGACGGTCGCCGAGAAGCTGAAGCCGGAGGCGATCCTGTCGGAGTTGTTCCCGGGCGGGCCGCTCAAGCGCCAAGCCAAGGAACCGGCGCTCTCCGAGGCCGAGCTGGAGAAGTGGGCGGCGGCGCGACCGGACAATTTTTGGGCGCTCAACCAGGTCGCCCAACGCGCGGTCTCCGAGAAACGTTGGGCCGACGCCAAGGCCCCGTTGCAGAAGCTCCTCGACAAGTACCCCGAACAGGACGGCGCCGACAGCGCGTATCCGTTGCTGGCGTCGGTCCACCGCGCGCTGGGCGAGACCGACGCGGAGCGCGAGGTGTTGATGCGCCATGCCGAACGCGACGACGAGGCGACCGCGACATACCTGCGCCTGATGGAGCTCGCATCGGTCGCGAAGGATTGGCCGACGGTGGTCCGCAGCGCGCAGCGCTTCCTCGCGATCAACCCGCTGGTCGCACCGCCTTACCGCTATCTCGCCAAAGCCAGCGAAGCTGCCGGCGATGCCCCGGCCGCCATCGCCGCCTACGCGACGCTGCTCAAGCTCGATCCACCGAACCCGTCCGACCTCCACTACCAGCTCGCTCGTCTGCTGCGTCCGACCGACGTCGAAGCATCCCGTCGCCACGTCCTGCAAGCGCTCGAGGATGCGCCGCGCAACGGCGCCGCGCTGCGGTTGCTGCTCACGCTGCCGACCAACTCCGTGCCGGCAGCGGCGCCCGCGCCCGAGGGCAGGCCCGAGCCGCGATCCATCGTCTTCTGATGAAGCTCCCCGCTCTCATCGCCTCGATCGCTGGCCTCCTCCGGAAAGGAGCCGTGCCTCCGTCGGGCGGCGGCGCGCTCCTGCACGACACGGTCCGAAGTCGCCGGGCGGTCGGGATCATCGGCCTACTGCTCGTCGGCGGGCTCGTGTTCGCGCAGCGGGGCGGTGGCGGCCGTGGCGGCGGCGGCGGCGGCGGGTTCATGGGCGGCGGAGAGATCCAGGTGCCGGAGGACGTCCACACCGCGCGAGAAGTCGGCACGCGCAGCACCGGCACGCCGGTCTGGACCAACCCGCCCGCGTTCGGCCAAGACGTCTTCACCTTCGCCCGCATCCGTTACGATAAGAACCCGAACGGCCACCAGTTCCGCGGCGGCGGCGGTTGGACCACCGACCTGCCCGACGCCGATCTCAATCTGCCGTATCGCGTCCAGCAGATGACCTCGATCCGGACGGACGCCGACGGACGCCTGATCCATCTCACCGATCCAGAACTGGTCCGGTATCCGTTCCTGTTCCTCTCTGCCGCCGGCAACCTCTACCTCACCCACCCCGAGACCGAAGCGCTCCGCAAGCACCTGCTCAACGGCGGATTCCTGCTGATGGACGATTTCTGGGGCGACAGCGAATGGGCCAACGCCGAGAACGTGTTCAAGGAGGTCTTTCCGGACCGGCACTTCATCGAGTTGCCGCTGGACCATCCGCTCTACCACGGCGTCTTCGAGATCAAGGCGAAATACCAGAACGCGAACTCCATGCTCGGCGTCCGCAGCGAGCAGACCGGCGTGACCTGGGAGGACAACCACGACGGCGACGTCCGCACCGTCCACCACCGCGCCATCTTCGACGACAAGGGCCGCCTGATGGTCCTCGCCTTGCACAACACGGACACCGCCGACGGTTGGGAACGCGAGGGCGAGAACGACTACTACTTCCACAACTTCTCCGAGAAGATCGCGTTCCCTCTCGGCATCAACATCATCTACTACGTGATGACGCACTGACCGGGACACCCTCCGATGGACACGCCACACACACGTTCGCCGGACCGCGCCACAAAGGCGCCGGAACCGTCGTCGGTGGCGGGCAAGCTCCGGGGGATCCGCCGACGGCTCGCGGCTGCATCCCCTTGGGGGACCCGAGAGTCCGCTCTCCCGAGGAAGTGGAACGCCCTCCCGGCACTGGGATCCCGCCTTGTGCTGGTCGTCGTCTGCATCTCGTGCACCTTCCTCGTGCTCGGCCAACGACGGTTCCGGAGCGGCTGGGGCGAGACCTTCATCGGCGAGACCGAGCGCACGGCCCGCGAGGTGAGATCGCACAGCACCGGCACGCCCGTCTGGACGAACCCGCCGGCGTTCTCGACCGACGTCTTCACCTTTGCCCGCATCCGACGCGACAGCGGCGGGTTCAGCCGCGGCGCGCCTTGGTCGACCGACGCCCCGGACAGCGACCTCAACCTCTCCTACCGGCTCCAGCAGATGACCTCGATGAAGGTCGATCCGGACGGTCGCTTCCTCCGGCTCACCGACCCCGATCTTCCCCGCTATCCGTTCATCTACATGGTCGAGCCCGGCAGCCTCTATCTGAGCGAGCCGGAGATCGCCGCGCTGAGGAAGTACTTGCTCAACGGCGGGTTTCTGATGCTCGACGATTTCTGGGGCGACAGCGAGTGGGACAATGCCGAGGACGTGCTCAAGCGCGTCCTGCCTGAGCGCAGCTTCGTCGAGTTGTCGCTCGACCATCCGATCTACCACGGCGTCTTCCAGATCAAATCCAAGGGCCAGGTCCCCAACGTCCGCACCGGCGAGATGAGCCAATACACCGGCGTCACCTACGAGGAGAACCACGACGGCGACACCCAGACCGTCCATCACCGCGCCATCTTCGACGAGAAGGGCCGCATGATGGTCATCGCCACCCACAACACCGACAACGGCGACGGTTGGGAACGCGAGGGCGAGAGCGACTTCTACTTCCGCAACTTCTCCGAGAAGATCTCCTATCCGCTCGGCATCAACATCATCTACTACGCGATGACCCACTGAATGAGCACTCCCACGCCCCCCGTCCTTCCGGCCGAGACCGCCGAGCCGCCGTCCCCATCCGTCGCCGCGGTCGCCACCGCGGCACCGACCGATCAGGAGATCTTCGACCGGCTCGCCACCGGTCGCGCGCGGATCGAGGCCGAGCTGGCCAAAGCCATCGTCGGCCAGCGCGAGGTGATCGACCAGATCCTCATCGCCCTTTTCGCGGGCGGCCATTGCCTCATCACAGGCGCGCCCGGTCTGGCGAAGACGCTGCTCGTGAAGTCCATCGCGCAGGTCTTCCACCTGAAGTTCTCGCGCATCCAGTTCACCCCGGACCTCATGCCGGCCGACATCACCGGCACGGAGATCCTCCAGACCGCGGGCGACGAGCGGCGGATGCGGTTCGTGCCCGGCCCGGTCTTCGCGAACCTGCTGCTCGCCGACGAGATCAACCGCACGCCGCCCAAGACCCAGGCCGCGCTGCTGGAGGCGATGCAGGAGCACCAGGTCACCGCCGCCGGCGTGCGCCACGCGCTGGAGGAACCGTTCTTCGTGCTCGCCACGCAGAACCCCATCGAGATGGAGGGCACCTATCCGCTGCCCGAGGCGCAGCTCGACCGCTTCATGTTCAACGTGGTGATGGATTACCTGCCCGAGGCCGACGAGGTCCAGGTCGTCACCCGCACCACCGGCGGACGCTCCGCGCCCATCGAACCGCTCTTCACCGGCGACGATGTGCTGCGCTTCCACCAACTCGTCCGGCAGGTGCCCATCGCCGAGGAGCTCGTCCGCTACGCCGTCCGGCTCGCCGCCGCGTCGCGTCCGCGCCAGGCCGGCACGCCGGATTTCATCGACCAATGGGTCACCTGGGGCGCCGGCACGCGCGCCGGGCAGTTCCTCGTGCTCGGCGCCAAGGCCCGCGCGCTGTTGCAGGGCCGCGCCCACGTCACCATGGACGACCTC
>JANNAJ010000610.1:0-2718 GCA_031384285.1 Verrucomicrobiota bacterium | reverse complement strand
CTAGACCGCCACCATCTAGTCATAGACCGCCTCGAACGAGAACACCAAATCGAACTGCAACGGCCCGGAATAGACCCTCAACTTGAACAGGTCGGCGATCTCCTGCACCAGCTCCTTGACCTCGCCTATCGCCAGCGAGGGCTTCGCGTCGTCCTTCTTGGCGCCCTTCGGCAGGCGCGTCGTCACCGCTTGGATCGGCACCGTGAGCACGTTGGTGCGGTAGCGGGTCTCGACCTCGGCGGTGGCGCTCATCCCGGGGAGGAAACGGGCCTTGTCCGCGATGCGGATCCGCACCTCGAACTTGGTCGCCTCCCCCTGCGTGTTGATACCGGTGGTCTTCGCGGAGTTGGCGATCTGGGTGACGACGCCGGCGAACTTGCGGTCGCGGAAGGAATCGACCTCCAACCGGACCCGATGGCCGAGCTGCACGAGCACGACGTCCACTTCGCCGACCTCGACGCGCGCCTCCATCTCGGTGAGGTCGGCCACGGTCATGATCTCCGTGCCGGCCATCATGCCGGTGCCCACCACCCGCTCGCCCTTCTCGGAGATGAGCTTGCTGACGGTGCCGTCGATCGGGCTGTAGATGGTGCACTTCAGCAGGTCCTCCTCGGATTTCTTGAGGGTCTGCTTGGCCATCTCGATCTGGTGGCCGGAGCTCTCGGCTTGGGCCTTGGCGACGTCGAAGGCGGTGCGGTATTCGTCGTAGACCGATTCGCTCACCAGCTTGCGCTCGAACAGCTCCTTGTTCCGCTTGAACTCCGATTCCGCCTTCGCCGCCTGCGCGATGGATGTGGCCCGTCCGGATTCGGCCGATTGGAAGTTCGCCTGCGCGGAATTGCGGCTGGCGATGTAGAAATCGGGCTTGATCCGCACGAGCAGGTCGCCCTTCTTCACCGCCTGACCTTCCTTCACCGGCAACTCGATGATCTCGCCGGAGACCTCGGGGCTGATCTTGACCTGGAGGACCGGCTGCACCTTGCCGGTGGCCGTGACGATCTCGGTGAGGCCGCGCCGCGCGACCTGGTCGGTCTGCACCGCGAGCGGTTGGGGGCGGAATTTCTGCCATCCGGCGTAGCCTCCTCCGCCCGCCAGGAGCAGGAGGACGAGCAGGAACCACCAGATCCAGCCGGAGCTTTTCTTCTTGGGAGCGGTCATTTTGCCGCCCGGAATACCCGGCACGGCGGGTTTAGTTTCAGCGGACATGACGGGAGGCGTTTCCATGCGAGGATGATCGTCCCGCACCGTCCGGGGACGATGTGCCCAAGTCAAGATGCGCCCGCCGTCGTCGCCGGACCGTGACGAAGAACGGCCGCGATCCGGGTATCCGCCAGCAATCGGCCGGTAGATCCCTGCCGCGTCCGGTTGGAACGGCCCACTTCGCCTAATCTGGCGGCAACCTACCCGCCGAGATCCGGCGCTCGTGCAGCAGTTCGCCGTCGCTGCGGCCTTGTCGGCCGCAGCACACCTCGTCATCCCGGAAGGCCGTGGCCGGGACGGAGCCCGTCCCAACTCGCGCTCTACCGGAAGAACTTGCCGTCGCGCTCACCGCGCGAGAGCAGGAACGCCATCAGGTCGAGCACCTCGTCCTGCTTCAACGTGTTGAGCAGGCCTTCGGGCATCGGCGAGACCTTCGACGGCTCGGACCGCACCAACTCGGCGCGCTTCACGTTGGTGAAGTCGCCCGGAGCGGACATGTCCTCCATCACGCTGATGTCGTCGTTGTTCAGGTTGGCCACGCGGCCGATGACGGTCGTGCCGTTCTTCAGGGTGAAGACGGTCGGCGCGTACTGGTCGCTGACCTCCTTGCTCGGCTCGATGACCGACTCAAGCAGGTCGCGCGGGTTGAAGCGTCCGGCGATGCCGGTGAGATCGGGTCCGACGGCGCCGCCTTCGGTGGCGAAGCGGTGGCAATTGTAGCAGCCGACGGCGCCGAACAGCTCGCGGCCGCGCTCGAAGTTCCGGCCCTTCAGGCCCGAGGCGAGCGCCGGGGCGAGGTCGTTGACGGTCCATTCCTTCACGGTGGCGCGGCCGGCCAGCAGGTTCTCGAGCGGCTTCTTCACGACCGGCTTGGCGGCGAGCACCTCGGTCAGCGCGGTCTTCTCGGAGGGACTGAGCGTGGCGACGGCATCGGCCTTGATGTCGCGGAGGAATCCCGCGAGCGAGGCGCCGCCGCGGAAATTGGCGGCCTTGAGGAACCAGCCGAAGTAGGCCTTGCGCTGATCGAGGGTCCAGCCGGTCTTGAGCCCGCGGACGGAGCGGGCGATGTCGAGCTGCTCTTCTTGGGTCGGCGCGGTCGCGAGCGCGGCGGTCAGCTTGGCGGCGGCGCTGGGCGCTTCGAGATACACGAGCATCGGCGCGAGCTCGGCGTTCATCTCGCGGGTCTTCGCGGGATAGACGGGGTCGAACTTGGCGATGAGGCGCGCACGGGTGGCCTCATCGGGACGGCCGAGCCGGGTGAAGGCGAGCGAGTAGGCGCGGAGCAGTTCCAGGCGCTGCGGGTCGGAAAGCTTGTCCCAGCGGATGCGGTCGAGCGACGCGACGATCTTGCCCTGCAACGCGGCGTCCGGTTGTGGGTCGGAGGCCTTGCGGTGGAAGGCGTCCTTGCTGCTGGCCCGGGACAAGGCGATGAGCGCGGTCATGCTGGCCTCGGGATCCTTCTCGGCCAGTGCGAGCTCGCGCCAGGTCCCGACCGGTTGCCATTCGATGGCGACGCGC
>JANNAJ010000608.1:0-8546 GCA_031384285.1 Verrucomicrobiota bacterium | reverse complement strand
CCCGGCTCGACTCCCTGCGGTTTCGTCGACGCCCGCCACCAAAGGATCGGTCCCGGCGGCCACTGCATCGATTGAGCCGTCCTCATCCCGGCAGGCCTCACCGTCTTTGCCTTCCCGGTCGCCCATCAAAAGCGACCTCGCACCGCCGACGCTCTCGAACGGGTGAACCAGGAACTCAAACGCAGGACCCGCGTCGCCCGCGTTTCCCCCGACGAGTCCTCCCTCCTTCGACTCGTCTCCGCCCTCCTCGCTGACCTCTCCGAGGATTGGGGTCTCGGGAAAATCCACCTCAGCGTCGTCCCCTCAGATCCACGCTCCAAGTGATGCTCGCCGAATCTTCGGAAAGGAAATTGCGCGGCCCGGAAAACCTCTGTCATTTTGGTCCGGTGCGTGAGAAGAGAGGGCGAATTCAACTGGTTTGTTCATGAGCACCCTTAAGCAAAAATTCCGGAAATTGATGCGCGGCAATGGCTACGACATCATAAAGTTCGACCCGTTCTGCAACTTGATTGCCCGGAGGCGCCAATTGATGCGGCATTACGGCGTCGATCTGGTGCTCGATGTGGGGGCCAACACCGGGCAGTACGTCGATGCCCTGCGCAATGATGTAGAATACGAGGGCCGAATCGTCTCCTTCGAGCCCGTGTCGATGGCCTATGAAGTTATCCGCGCCAAGGCCGGGAGTGATCGGCTTTGGCAGACCCACCATTGTGCACTGGGTGATGTCGCTGGACCTGTGGAGATCAACATCGCCGGCAACTCTTACAGTAGTTCGCTCCTGGGCATGCTGCCTGCGCACGAGACTTCGGCACCAGAGTCACGCTACATCGGAAAGGAGAGGATCGAGGTCAAACGCTTGGACGATATCTTCGACACGTTGGTCGAAGGTGCCCGCAACATCTACCTGAAGGTGGACACTCAGGGTTTCGAGCGCAATGTCATCGACGGAGCGCGCGCCAAACTGCCGATGATCGGCACCGTGCAGTTGGAGCTTTCGCTGGTGCCGCTGTACGCAGGCGAGTTGCTTTTCCCCGAGATGCTCGCCTTCATGCGCGACGCGGGCTATCGGTTGGTGGCGCTGGAGCCCGGGTTCTCCGATCACGCTTCGGGCGAGCTGTTGCAGACGGACGGGATCTTCCGAAGAATGGATGCGATCTAGACGGTCCCTCGCCACCTTCAGTGGTTGAGAAGGAATCGGCCCGGGTCGGCGGAGAGCACGACCGGGCGCGGCGAGCTGCAGCACCTGGGCTCGGACCGGTGGCGGCTGTGCCCGCAGGGCCCGGATCGCCGTCTTGCGACGGTGGCCCGGGAGCTCGGCGGCTTGGTCAAGGAGCTGGTCCTTGGACCGCGGACCTGCCCCAGCGTACCGCCGACGTAGCTAGCCCAGCACCTCCTTCCGCGTCTTCTGGCTCATGTCGTTGTCCACGTCGGGTTACACCGATTTCTGGCTCGACGTCGGTTCACCCAAACCAGCCAGCCCTGCCAGGGCAACAGAACTCTTGGCGCAGGTCGCGCACGAGGCCCGCGACTGCTCCCGCGCAATCGGACCTCGACACCGTCCCTGCCGGACCGATCCTTCCGGCCGCCATGTCCGACTTCGTCCATCTGCACCTGCACACCGAGTATTCGCTGCTCGACGCGGCGTGCCGCTTGGACCGGCTGATGGCCAAGGCCTCCGCCCTCAAGCTCCCGGCGCTCGCGATGACCGACCACGGGAACATGTTCGGCGCGATCGAGTTCTACAACGCCGCGAAGAAGGCGGGCATCAAGCCCATCATCGGCTGCGAGGTCTACGTCGCCCCCGGCAGCCGCCTGGACAAGAAGCCCGGCTCCGGCATGCGCGACGTCTACCACCATCTGGTGCTTCTGGCGAAGGACGACGTGGGCTACCACAACCTCGTCCGCCTTGTCACCGCGGCGAACCTCGAAGGCTTCTATTACAAGCCGCGCATCGACAAGGAGCTGCTCGCGAAGCATTCCGGCGGCCTCATCGCGCTCTCCGGCTGCCTCGCCAGCGAGCTTTCCGAGCATGTCCTCAAGGGCGACGAGCAGAAGGCCCGCGATACTATCGACTGGTTCAAACAGACGCTCGGTCCGGAGAACTACTACCTCGAGCTGCAGAACCACGGTATCCCCGAGCAGGCCAAGCTCAACCGCGCGCTCATCCCGTGGGCGAAGGAATTCGGGCTCAAGACGGTCGCGTCGAACGACGTCCACTATGTCGAGCAAGGCCACTGGAAGGCCCACGATTGCCTGATCTGCCTCGGTACCCAGGCCCAGCTGAGCGACACCAAGCGCATGCGTTATCAGGAGGCGCAGTTCTTCCTCCGCTCAGCGGACGAGATGAAGGCGCTCTTCTCCGAGGTCCCCGAGGCCGTGCTGAACACGGTCCAGGTGGCTGAGCAATGCGACCTCAAGATCAAGAACGGCAAAGGCGCCGAGCACTATCCTGTCTTCCAGCCGCCCGAGACCTGGACCCGCCAAGGCTACCTCCGGAAGCTGCTCTGCGACGGCCTGAAGAAACGCTACACGATCGACGCCCACGTCGAGGGCGAGGCCATCATCGTGGATGGGATCAAGGAGCCGAAGCGGCTGGCGTTCTTGTTCCCGCCGGTGGCGGGAAGTGATCCGTCTCCGGTGATCGGTGACCGGTCCGGGGCACCGGTGCCGGTCGAGATCCTCGATGCGGATGAGGCCGCCTCGAGCGTCGACGAGTCGGAGAGCTTCGAGGACGCCGTCGCAGCGGTCACGGCTCCGTTGGAAGCGGAGCATGGGCCTTCCTCGGCCACTGTCTCAGCCGGCATCGACCCGCTGCCAACCGATCCCTCGGATCCGCGGATCCAGGCGGCGATCAAGACCATCCTCGACCGCCTGGACCTGGAGCTCGGGGTCATCGAGAAGACGGGCTACATCTCGTACTTCCTGATCGTCGGCGATTTCATCCGCTGGGGCCGCGACCGCGGCATCGCCTGCGTGGCGCGCGGATCCGCCGCCGGATCGATGGTCACCTACCTGTTGGAGATCGCGAACGTCGACCCGTTGCGCTACGGGCTGCTCTTCGAGCGCTTCCTCAACCCCGAACGCGTCAGCCCGCCCGACATCGACATCGACTTCGCGGACGACCGGCGCGCGGAGGTGATCGAGTACGTCCGCGAGAAGTACGGCCGCGACGCCGTCGCCCAGATCATCACCTTCGGCACGATGGGCGCGAAATCGGTCCTGCGCGACGTCGGACGCGTGATGGGCCTCGGCTTCGGCGAGTGCGACCGCCTCGCGAAGATGATCACCGACGTGAAGTGGGGCCTGAAGGACGCGCTGGAGAAGAACCCCGACTTCAAGGCCGCCTACGATTCCGAGGAGGTCACCCGGGAACTCGTCGACAACGCGCTCCTGCTCGAGGACCAGGCCCGCAGCGCCGGCGTCCACGCGGCCGGCGTCGTCATCGGCGCCCAGCCGCTGGTGAACCTCCTGCCGCTCAAGCAGGACGACGACGGCGGCATCGTCACCCAGTACGCGATGGGCCCGGTCGGCGACCTCGGCCTGCTGAAGATGGATTTCCTCGGGCTGAAGACGCTCACCGTCCTGCGCAACACCGTGGAGCTCGTGAAGCGCACCACCGGCGTGGTGCTCGACCTCGAGGCCTTGCCGCTCGACGACGCCAAGACCTACCAGCTGCTCAACGACGCGCAGACGCTCGGGGTGTTCCAGCTGGAATCCGGGGGCATGCGCGACCTCTGCAAGAAGTTCCAGATCGCCAGCATCGAGCACATCACCGCGCTCATCTCGCTCTACCGGCCGGGGCCGATGGACCTCATCCCCGACTTCATCAAGCGCCGCCACGGCGAGCAGGTCGTCGAGTATCCGCATCCGCTCCTCGAGCCGATCGCCCGCGAGACCTACGGCGTGCTCATCTACCAGGAGCAGGTGATGCAGGCGACCCAGATCCTTGCCGGCTACACCCTCGGCGGCGCGGACCTCCTGCGCCGCGCGATGGGCAAGAAGAAGCTCGAGGAGATGGTCCAGCAGCGCGAGGCCTTCGTGAAGGGCTGCGCCGAGAAGAACCAGATCGGCGCGCCCAAGGCGAACGAGGTGTTCGACCTGCTCGAGAAGTTCGCCGGGTACGGGTTCAACAAATCCCACGCCGCCGCCTACGCCGTCGTCGCCTACCAGACCGCCTACCTCAAGGCGAACCACCCGGTGGAGTTTCTCTGCGCGATGATGACGAACGACCAGGCCGACCTGGCGAAGCTCGCGCTGTTCATCGCCGAAGCGAAAGGCCTCGGCATCGCCGTGCTCGGGCCCGACGTGAACGAGTCCGACGTGGATTTCGCGCCGGCTGCCCGGACTGTTGCCGGCGAGACACAGGGAGCACCGGCCCCGGAACGCATCCGGTTCGGCCTCACCGCGGTCAAAGGCGTCGGCGAGGCCGCGGTGCGGTCGGTCCTCGACGCGCGACGCGAGGGCGGGCGCTTCACCTCGCTCAACGACCTCTGCGAGCGCATCGACCTGCGGGCGGTGGGCCGCAAGACGCTCGAATGCCTGGTCAAGACCGGCGCCTGCGACACGCTCGGCGCGAACCGCGCCACCCTCTTCGCCCAGATCGAGCATGCGGTGTCCCGCGCCGGCTCGCTGGCCGCCGACAAGGCCCGCGGCCAGTCGTCGCTCTTCGATGCCTTCGAGGCGACCCCGAAGAAGAAGGTCGAGAAGCCGGTGGTTCTGCCGGATTGGCCGGTCGCCGAGAAGCTCGCCGCCGAGAAAGAGCTGCTCGGCTTCTACGTGAGCGGCCATCCGCTCCAGCCCTACGAGAAGCTGCTCGAGCGCTACGCCCTCCACACCGTCGCCGACCTCGCCGCGCTGCCGAACCGCAGCGTCGCCCGTCTCGGCGGCCTCGTCAGCGCCGTGCAGCAGGGCGTGAGCAAGAAGTCCGGCAAGCCCTACGCCATGGTCACCATCGAGGACCTCACCGGCAACGTGCAGCTGCTCGCGATGAACGAGAGCTACGACAAGTTCCGCGAGCTCTTCGTGCTCAACGCACCGTTGCTCGTCACCGGCGAGGTGAGCACCGGCGAGGACAAACCGAAGATCTTCCCGCAAGAGATCCTCCGCCTCGACGACGCGCCGAAGAAGTTCACCAAGCAGGTCCACTTCCGCCTCCGCGCCGCCTCGCTCGACCGCGCCAAGCTCGAAGAAGCCCGCGGCCTCGCCGAATCGCACCCCGGCACCGTGCCGCTGTTCCTCGCCATCAAGCTGCCCGGCGGCGAGACCGCGTTCCTGGAATCGAACGACCGGTACTACGTGACGCCGTCGATGCCGTTGGAGCAGGCGGTGGACGCGGCCTTCGGCCCCGGCACCTACTTCGCCAAGGCCGACACCTCGCTGCCCGAGCGCACCCCGCGCAAATGGGAACGCCGCGGCGGGGGTGGAGGCGGCGGCGGAGGCGATGACGAATGAGGGACGGCCTCGACCCGCGCCCCGAAGCTCGTCCGGGGTGATCCGGAGCGGCGGACACCTGTGGCGCAGGGTTGCACTCTGTTTCGACGAGTTGCGCTCGCCGCGAGGATACGCCTTGGCGCTTGGTAAGAGGCGGCGCCCGTTGATCGCAGGCCAAATCGCCATCTGCTCTGTAGAAGAGATAGATTTGGAAAGCAGGAAAACAGGAACGGAGCCGGCAAAGCTCCTGCTTTCCTGCTTTCCAGATTCTCTCTCCGTTCGGCGTTTCTGCAACGCAAGCGCGACTCCGCGCCGGCTGCCGTATCGGCCGCTTCGGATCGCTTCGGACCGCTTCGGATCGGCCCTGCCACGCCATCCTGCTTGTCGCCGCCGCCGCCGCTCCCTAGCGTGGGGCCGAAGACCGCTCTCACCACCGATCCATGAACTCCTCTACCCGCCTCAAACTGTTCCTGATGATGGTCCTCGAATTCTTCATCTGGGGCGCCTGGCTACCGTTGATCTTCGGCTATCTGCCCAGCCTCGGTTTCTCGCCTGGAGAACAGTCGTGGATCCTCAACGCGTTCCCTATCGCCGCGATCGTGGGAATGTTCTTCAGCAACCAGTTCGCCGACCGCAATTTCGCCGGCGAGAAGTTCCTCGCCTTCAGCCATCTCATCGGTGGCCTGGCCATCCTCGGCTGCGGCTTCGTGAAGGGCTTCTGGCCGTTCTTCGGGCTCATGCTCGTGCACTGCCTGCTCTACGTGCCGACCATCTCCATCACCAACGCCATCGCCTTCGCCGCGATGAAGGACCCGCAGAAGGAGTTCGGCATCGTCCGCATGGGCGGCACCATCGGCTGGATCCTCGCCGCGTGGCCTTTCACGTTCATCCTCGTCGACTGGGCCAAGGTCGACGCCGCGAAGCCGGCCGGCGTCGTGGACTGGGTCGGCGCCGTGCTCGCCAACGGCTTGAGCGGCCAGCCGCTGCAGGACGCGACCAAATGGACCTTCGTGGTCGCCGGCCTCGCCTCGGTCGTCCTCGCCCTCTTCAGCCTCACGCTCCCGCACACGCCGCCCAAGCCCGTCGCCAAGGGCGAGAGCAACCTCGCCTGGCTCTCCGCCGCAAAGCTGCTCGGCCATCCGTTCGTGCTCGTCCTCTGGCTCGTCACCTTCGTCGATTCGTTCGTCCACAACTGCTACTTCAACTGGGCCGGCACCTTCCTCGGCAGCAAGTCGGTCGGCATCGCCGGCAACTGGATCATGCCCGTCATGAGCATCGGCCAGATCGCCGAGATCCTGACCATGTTCGCGCTCGGCGCGACGTTGAAGCGCTTCGGTTGGCGCACCACGATGGTGCTCGGCGTGCTCGGCCACGCGGTCCGGTTCGGCGTCTGGGCCTTCCTGCCGTCCGCCCAGAGCCTGATCATCTTCATCCAGGTCATGCACGGCGTCTGCTACGCGTTCTTCTTCGCCACCGTGTACATCTTCGTGGACGAACACTTCCCGAAGGACATCCGCTCCAGCGCCCAAGGCCTGTTCAACCTGATGATCCTCGGCATCGGCGCCCTGGTCGCGAACTCGATCTGCCCTTGGCTGCTCCAGAAGGTCTACACGGTCAACGAAGTCACCGACTTCAGGGGCCTGTTCCTCGTGCCCTTGGTCTGCGCCGCCGTCGCCGCCGTGGCCTTGATGGCTTTCTTCCATCCGCCGAAGAAGGCCGTGCCGCAGGGCGGCCGTGGATCGGCCCCGGCCCACTGAACCCCCGGGGGACCTCGCCATGGACCGCCGCCAGTTCCTTGCCCGATCGGCCGCCTTCGCCGCGCTCGCAGCGGCAGGGTGCGCCAGCGATGACGACCCGATGGGCCGGCCGGGCAAGCCGCCCTTCCGGATCAGTCTCGCCGAGTGGTCGTACCACCAGGCCATCTTCGGGAAGAAGATGACCCATCTGGATTTCCCCATCGTCGCGCGCCGGCAGCACGGCATCGACGCCATCGAACTGGTGAACCAGTTCTTCATGGAAAAGGCGGCCGACCGTTCCTACCTCGCCGAGTTCAAGCGCCGTGCCGACGGCGAGGGCGTCGCCATCAAGCTCATCATGTGCGACGACGAGGGCGATCTCGGCGACGTGGATGCCGCCAAGCGCCGCCAGGCCGTCGCGAACCACCACAAGTGGGCCGAAGCCGCGAAGTACTTCGGTTGCCACTGCATCCGGGTGAACGCCGAGACCGGCGGCAAAGGCAGCCGCGAAGAACAGCAGAAGCGCGCCGCCGACGGCCTCCGCGAGCTCACCGTCTACTGCGCCGGCCTCGGCCTCGACTGCATCGTGGAGAACCACGGCGGCCTCGCTTCCGACGGCAAGTGGCTGGTCGGCCTCATGCGCCTCGTCGACCATCGCCGCGCCGGGCTCCTCCCCGATTTCGGCAACTGGTACGACTACGACCGCTACCAAGGCGTCACCGACATGATGCCCTACGCCAAGGCGGTCAGCGCGAAGAGCTACGATTTCGACGCGTCGGGGAACTGCACCGAGACCGACTACGCGCGGATGCTGAAGATCGTGCTGGCCGCCGGATACCACGGTTGGCTCGGCATCGAGTACGAAGGCGAGCACCTCGCGGAACGCGACGGCGTCAATGCGACCAAGCTGCTGCTGGAGCGGTTGAAGCTGCAACTGGCCTGATGCCTCCGGCAGGTGCGAAACTCCGGGAGAAATCCCTTGCTTCACGGCCGTCCGCTCGCCTTTATTTCGCCCCTCCGTTCGTGGCTGGGTAGCTCAGTTGGTAGAGCATGCGACTGAAAATCGCAGTGTCGCCGGTTCGATTCCGGCCCCAGCCACCACGGTCAATAACCCCTGGTCCACCAGGGGTTTTTCGTTTTTATCGGCTCGAAAAACGCATTCCGCCGCCAGGCCCTTCGGCCGGGAGGGCCGCGGTTCCACCCGCGCCCCATATCTTCCCCGCCGAACGCGTCGTCGGTTCCAAAGCGTGATGCGCGCCAAGGGGTTCGTCCGTGCGCGTCCTTCGCGAATGGATCAGGGCGCGGGTGGAACCACGCCCTCCCGGGACACGGTTGTCGGTCCGGACCCATCGGGTGGCGTGCGATCCGTCGGTAGGCCTT
>JANNAJ010000604.1:0-2786 GCA_031384285.1 Verrucomicrobiota bacterium | reverse complement strand
GCGGTGAACTTGGCCCAGCGCGTGACGTCCTCGACGCGCCCGTCGCTGAACGTCGCGCGGACCGTCAGCGCCTGCGTGGCGCCGGGCTTGAGCGTGGAGTGCTCCGGCAGGACCTCGATGCGGGTCATGCGCGCATCGGCGTCCTGCGGCCCGGGCGCGCCGGCGGCGATCCAATCAGCGAGCAGGCGGTGTTCCGGCGAGGTCGCCTCGAAGCGCTTGCCGCCTTTGTGCGGGACGGCACCGGTCGCCTTGAGCAGAAGCAGGCTGCGGCCGGGGTCGCTCGGGACGATGCGGCGGCCGGAGGCGCCGCGGGTGATGGCGAGGAAATCCGCCTCGTCGTTGTAGCCGCGCAGGCTGAGCACGAAGCCGTTCTTGCCCGCGGCGGCGCCGTGGCATGCGCCCATGTTGCAGCCCATCTTGGTGAGGACGGGCTGGACGTGGTTGCGGAAGGAGGGCTCGGCAGTTTCGTGAGCCGCCGTGATGGCCGGCTCAGCAGCCCTGGCCCAGCTGAGCCCGAACCCGCCGGCCAGCCAGACCAAAGAAAGCCAGCGTTGAACGAGGCGTGTGTTCATGGATACTCCAGTCATGCGCGAATCATACGTTTGGGCCGACCCGGATCGGATGGGCGGCATCCCTTGCTTCCGCGGCACCCGCGTCCCGGTGAAGTCGCTGTTCGATTACCTTCGCGGCGGACATCCGTTGGATGAGTTCCTCGACCATTTCCCCAGCGTGACCCGCGAACAGGCGTTCGACGCTCTGGACGAAGCCGGCCGGCGCACCGCCACGGAACACGCGCTCGCCGAAGCCGCCTGACATGCGCGTGCTGCTCGACGAATGCGTGCCGCGCCCGCTCGGCCGGGCGTTGACCGGGCACGATTGGTCCACCGTGCCGAAGGAAGGCTGGAGCGGCTTCAAGAACGGCCAACTGCTCCGCGCCATCGAAGGCCGGTGGGACGTGCTGCTGACCACCGACACGAACATCCCGTGGCAGCAGGCGATCACCCGCTTCAGCCTCGCCGTCCTCATCGTCCGCGCGCGCTCGAACGACATCGATGACCTGCAGCCGTGGGTGGCCGGGATTCTGCGCGCTCTGCCCGCCTTGTCCAAAGGAACGGTGGCTGAAGTCGGTGATCCGGACCTGGTGGGCAAGTAGCAAGCGAAGAGAAAAGTGCCCGCGAATGCCGCGAAAAGGCGCGAAAAAGTCATAGGCGAAAATCAGGACGCAACCCGGCCTTCGGTGGTTGGGTGTTGGCGATGCGTTCCCATTCGAGCTGAGGATGTCCACCAAAGTTGACGAGCAGCCCGAGCTTGAAGCCGGTCGCCTTGAGATAGTTCAGGACTTGTGCCCTATGTTCATCCGCCAACGCGGAGACTGCCTTGAGCTCGAGGATGATCCCGCCGTAGCAGACGAAGTCCGGTTCGTAGCTTCTTTTCAACGTCTTGCCACGATAGGAGAGCTCCAGCGCAGGTTTGGCGATGAACGGAATGCTGGCGTGCGCCAGTTCGATCTCCATGCACTCCTGATAGACCGGTTCCAGAAATCCACAGCCCTTGTCCTTGTGGACGTTGAAACACGCTCCCATGAGGACATAGCTCTCTTCCTTGTAGATGATTTCTCCCATCCGTTTCTTCTTTCGCGCCTTTTCGCGTTCTTCGCGGGCCGATCAGGCGAAAAGCTCCCGGATCGGCTGCGTGCCGAAATCGACGAGCGGGAACGGGCGCCCCTGCGGTCCGGGCAGGTGGGTCTCGATGTCGAGGCCGAGGCTGTGGAAGATGGTGGCGACGATCTCGCCGGGCTTCACCGGACGTTCCGCCGGATACGCGGCGATCTCGTCGGAGCGGCCGACCACGCGGCCGCCCTTCACGCCGCCGCCGGCGAAGTAGCAGGTCCAGCAGGCCGGCCAATGGTCCCGGCCGCCGGTCGGGTTGATCTTCGGCGTCCGGCCGAACTCGGAGACGTTCGCCACCAGCGTCGAGTCCAGCATCCCCCGCTGGTGCAGGTCCTCGATCAGCGCGCTGTAGCCCTGGTCGTACATCGGGCAGACGATGTCCTTCATGCCGGCGATGCTGGTGAACGGCTTCGATCCGTGGATGTCCCAGGTGATCTCGTCGAACACGGTGATGAAGGTGTTGAGCGTGACGAAGCGGACCCCGCGCTCCACGAGCCGGCGGGCCAGCAGACAGCATTGCCCGAAGCGCGTCATGCCGTAGCGCTCGCGGACCTTCAGCGGTTCCTGCGAGAGGTCGAACGCCTCGCGCGCCTTGTCGCTCGTCATCAGCCGGTAGGCGGCGGCGAAGTTCGCGTCCATCAGCTTCGCGCTCTCGCTCGCCTCGAAGGTCCGGACCGCGTCGTCCACGACCTGCCGCATCTCGCGCCGCCTTCGCAGCCGCGCCTCGCCGATGTCCTGGGGCGGCAGCAGGTCGGGGACCTTGAAGCCGGGCTTCGACGGGTCGGCCATCAGGCTGAACGGATCATAGGCCTTGCCGAGGAACCCGGCGTCCTGGCCGTGCGGCATGCCGCCGCCGGTGTTGCCCATCGGTTCGGGCAGGATGATGTGCGCGGGCAGCTCGTTGCGGCGGCCCTTGAGGAACTCCAGGGCGCAGCCCGCATGCGGCGTGTTGTTGCCGCCGGTGAAGAGCCGGCCGGTCTGCATCATCTGGTGGCCCGTGTCGTGCACCGCCGCCGCCGTGTGGTAGCAGGTGCGCACGAGGCTGAACTTGTCGGCCAGCTTCGCGTGCAACGGCAGCAGCTCCGAGAGCTGGAAATCCCCCTTGGTCGAGATGGG
>JANNAJ010000596.1:0-3820 GCA_031384285.1 Verrucomicrobiota bacterium | reverse complement strand
CGGTTCCTCGACGGAGACCGAGGCCGCCGGCCGGTGCATGAGCCGGTCGACGGGCTGAAGGGAAGCCGCGCGCAAATCCTTCCTCCGACCTAAAGGTCCACTGGCTCACAGGCTCACTGGCTCACAGGCTCACTGGCCCACTCGCAGCCGCCGCTTCCCGCCTTTCCCCGGCGCGCGGCGGATGCTTCACTCCGCGGCGAGTGATCACGTTTCTCCACGGCAAGCTGGTCGATGCGCTGCCCACGACCGTCACGGTGGATGTCCATGGCGTCGGCTACGAGGTGCTCATCCCGTTGTCGTCGTTCGACCGTCTGCCGCCGGTCGGCAGCGAGGTGCATCTGCTCACCCATCTCGTGGTGCGCGAGGATGCCCATGTCCTCTACGGGTTCATGGGCACCGCCGAGCGCGACCTGTTCCGCCTGCTCGTCCACGCCGTCTCCGGCGTCGGGCCGAAGCTCGCGCTGAACGTCCTCAGCGGCACGAGCGTCGCCGGCTTCCGCATCGCGGTGGCGGCAGGCGATGTGAAGGCGCTCTCCAGCATCTCCGGCGTCGGCAAGAAGACGGCCGAACGCATCATCGTCGAGCTCAAGGACAAGCTCGGCGCGTTCGGCACGGGCGCCGCGCTCGGAGCGGTCGGCGTGAAGGGGGCTTCCCTTGCGGACACGAAGCTCAACGACGCGGTGCTGGCGCTGAGCGCGCTGGGGTTCAAGCCGACGGATGCCCACGAAGCGGTCCGGGGCGCGTTGTCGCTGCTGGGCGAGACCGCGACCGTCGAGCAGCTGGTCCGTGCCTGCCTCAAGAAAGGCGCGTGATGGAGGGCCGCCCACCGAACCTGCCGCCCGCCGCGGGCCCCCGGAGCCAGGTCGTCGTCCCGGAACCGTTGAAGTGGCACGGCGAACTCGCCGCTTGGCTCATCTGGGCGCTGATCAACACGCTCGCCTCGACCTTGCGGTGGCGTTTCGACGACCGGTCGGGCCTGTGCTGGGCGGGCGGCACCCATCGGGCGATCTTCGTGTTCTGGCACAACCGGCTCGGGCTCTCGTTCAATCTCTACCGGCGGCATGTCGCCAAACCGACGGTCGGTCGGCGCGCCGCGGCGCTCATCAGCGCCAGCCGCGACGGAGGGCTCTTGGCGCGGGTGATGGGGTTGTCCGGCGTGATGGCCGCCCGCGGTTCATCGAGCCGGCGCGGCGCCGCGGCGCTGCGGGAGCTGGTGTCCGCCGCCAAGGCCGGATGCGATCTGGCCATCACGCCCGACGGTCCGCGCGGCCCGTGCTACGAGGTGCAAGAAGGCGTGGTCCTCGCCGCGCAGATGACGGGCCTGCCCATCGTGCCCCTCAGCTATCGGCTGGGCTGGAAGAAGACCTTGCGCAGTTGGGACCGCTTCCAGGTCCCGCTGCCGTTCAGCCGCGTGGACGTGATGCTCGGAGAACCGATCGGGGTCCCCCGCGACACCGACGAAGCCGGCCGGGCCCGCCTGCGCGAAGAACTGCAAGGCCGGTTGATGGCGATCACCCACGACTGAGCGGGAACGATGCAGTAGAGGTCGGGGTGGTACGGGTCACCGGCCCGTTGTGGCGGGCGGATCGCCCATCGCTCTGGGTGCGCCGGGAATGCAACGTTTGGTGGGTGCGCTGCCGGTCCCGGAACACGGCGGCAAGTTGCTGCCGAGAACGGCCAAGTTGGCCGTTCCACCCGGATCCATCCGCGCCGGCGCCGGTCGTGGCATCACGATGCGCGCCGGCTCTGCACCTTCCGTGATCCGGCTTTTTCCTGCTTTCCAGATGGATCTCTCTGCCCGCCACTTCCGATCGCACCTCTGCCCGCCCGGTTTCTTGACGCTCCGGGCTCTGGTCCTACTGTGCCCGCCCAACGATGCACTCCGAGCCCTTGCCGGCTGCCAGCGGCGCCCCCCCTTCCGCGGCATTCCTTGCGCTGAAAGGATTCCATGAACCCGGCCGTGGTCCTTGGGCCGATGTCCCCGAAGCCGACTGGACCGATTGGCGTTGGCAGCTCAAGCACCGCATCACCACGCTGGAGCAGCTCGAGAAGCTCCTGCCCACGCTGACCGCCTCCGAACGCGCCGGAGCCACGCTCGCCCGTTCCAAGCTGGCGATGGCCATCACGCCGTACTTCTTCAACCTCATCGACCCGGACGACGAGGATTGCCCCATCCGTCGCCAGGTCGTGCCCCGGATGGAGGAGACGCACACCGCGGATTGGGAGATGAGCGATCCATGCGGCGAGGACAGCCATTCCCCGGTACCGGGGCTGGTCCACCGGTATCCCGACCGGGTGCTCTTCTTGGTCACCGACCGGTGCGCGGCCTATTGCCGGTATTGCACGCGTTCCCGGCTGGTCAGCAACGCGGCCGGCTACGATTTCCATCCCGAGTTCGACCGCCAGATCGCCTACGTCGAGCAGCACCCGGAGGTCCGCGACGTGCTGCTCAGCGGCGGCGACCCGTTGCTGCTCAGCGACGACAAGCTCGGCTACCTGCTTTCCCGGCTCCGCGCCATCCCGCACGTCGAGTTCCTGCGCATCGGCACGCGCATCCCGGTCTTCTTGCCCCAGCGGATCACGCCGGATCTCTGCGCGCTGCTCCAGAAGTTCCATCCCCTGTTTGTCAGCATCCACAGCAACCATCCGCGGGAGCTGACCCCCAAAGTTAGGGAGGCCTTGGGCCGGTTGGCGGATGCCGGGATCCCGCTCGGGAACCAATCGGTGCTGCTCCGCCACGTCAACGACGACCCGGAGGTCATGAAGGCCCACGTGCACAAGCTCCTGATGTGCCGGGTCCGCCCGTACTACCTCTACCAGTGCGACCTCATCGCCGGTTCGGACCATCTCCGCGCCAGCGTGCGCAAAGGCCAGGAGATCATGGAGTCCCTGCGGGGACATACCACCGGCTACGCTGTGCCGCAGTACGTGATCGATGCCCCCGGCGGGGGTGGCAAAGTGCCGGTCAACCCCAGCTACCTCCTGGGCCGGGAAGACGGCAACGTTCTCATCCGTAATTTCGAGGGACGGGTGTTCGGATATCCCGAACCCGCGCCGCTCCCGGGGAATCCTGCGGTCGGAAAATTGCCTACCCCTCTTGAGCCTTTCGTCAGGAACAAATCGGTTGACCCTAAAACGGCAGTCGGCTAGAAATTTCGAAGCAGTTCAGGAACACCAAGACTTGTTTGACCCAAATCTGATCATGAAGACCTCTAAAATTCTCCTCGGCCTCGCGCTCGGCGTCGTGGCTGCCTCTCCGGCGTTCGCGCTCACGGAATCCACGACCTACACCTTCCCCGGCTCCGGGGTCGTGAACCTGGATTTCCCGCTCGGCGCGACCATCACTGTCAACCAGTTCAATACTGCGGGTGGCACGAAGATTCTGAGTCAAATTGACATCAACGTCTCTTACTCGGGCAATTCCACGCTTAATTTTGAGAACACCGGCGGGGGATCCGGTTCCGTGACCGTCACCCGTGGTGTGGCGTTCGAGCTCCAGCGGCCTGGTGATAACGGTTCGCTTGGTTTGGCCTCAGACCCGCTTGGCGCTTTGGTCGAACTGAATAGGACGCTCAGTACGTTTGGTCCCTTCTCTTTTACCGCTTACGACGGCACGACTGATTTCAGTGGTGGTTCTGGTTCTTCGACGGGTTCGACAGCCTACACCAAGACAGGATCGTCTACTTTTACATCAGGCGCTAATGCGTCGACTTTGGCGACGTTCACGGGTGGCAGCACGATTTTGTTGCCGATTATCAATGCGATTGGATATACCGTGTTCGGTGGTGGACAGTCGGCCATCACTACTCCTTCGAGTGGG
>JANNAJ010000581.1:0-33090 GCA_031384285.1 Verrucomicrobiota bacterium | reverse complement strand
AGGCGCCGATGACCCAGTCGCGCCACGGCCACATCGGGCGATAGCGGTCGGCCTGGAAACCGTGCGTGTCGGAATAACGGGCGAGGTCGAGCCAATCGGCGGCCATCCGTTCGCCGAAGCGGGGCGAATCCAGCAACCGGTCGACGAGACGCGCATAGGCGTCCGGCGACGGGTCCGCGACGAAGGCCGCGACCTCCGCGGGCGTCGGCGGCAGACCGGTGAGGTCGAAGGTCGCGCGGCGGATCAGCCGCTCGGCATCGGCCCGTGGCGCCGGCTTCAATCCTTCCGCCGCCAGGCGCGTCCGGATGAACGCGTCGATAGGGCTCCCGGCCTTGGCCCCGGGCCCGTCGACCGTGGGGACCGCCGGCCGTGCGACCGGCTGGAAGGCCCAGTGCGCCCCCCACTTCGCGCCTTCGTCGACCCATCTGCGGAGCGTGTCGATCTGGGCGGCGGTGACCGTCCGGTGCGATTCCGGCGGCGGCATCTGCTCGTCGGGGTCCTTCGACAGGAGACGCTGGACCAAACGGCTCTCGGCGCTCTTGCCCGGCACGATCACGGCGCGGCCTTCCTTGTCGAGGCGGAAGGCGCCTTCCTTCGTGTCCAGACGCAGCTTCGCCTTGCGGGTGGCCTCGTCGGGCCCGTGGCAGTGGTAGCACTTGTCGGAGAGGACCGGCTGGACGTCGCGTCCGAAGTCGACCGCGGCGACGGCCGACCATGGCGCGGCGAGAAGGCCGGCGAGGACCGCGAAGACGGGGCGGAGCGCGGCGGCCGGACGCGGGGCGGCTTCGATGGTGGACTTCACGCGGCGGCACCATCGCCGGACCGCGGCCTGGATCGCAACGGGGAGCATGTCTCCGGAATCCGACCCGTCCGCGCCGACGCGAATTCACCGCTTCATCGGGACGGGCTCAACGGACGCAGACGAGCGCGACCTCCTGCAACGGGCGCAGCGTCCGACCGACGGCGCGGAGGAGCCGGAATCCGCGTTCTCCGACCCGCAGCTTCACCGCGAGCTTCGCGGCGAAACGGTCGTAGCCGTACCGGCGCAGACCGCCTTCGCGTAGGCCGAACCCGGCGACGCCGACCAGGTTGCCGAGCGTCTGCACGTTCCACGCGAAGAGATGGTGGTTCGGTTCCGCCGGGTCGAAGCGCCGGTACCGGCCTTCGCGCTCGTACGGGACAGCGAGAAGCAATGAGCCTCCCGGCAGCAGCAGGCGACGGATCTCGCCCAGCACACCGAGCGGATCGGGTACGTGCTCCAGCGCGTGGTGGCAGATGGCGACGTCGAAGGAACCGTCCGGCAACGTCGACGTCTGCTCGACGAACCCGGCCCCGGCGGATGTCACGTCGGCGCGGACGTTCTCGGCGACATCGTGCCCGACGCGACGGGCGCAACGCAGCGCCGCGAGGTTCCAGCCGTAGCCGCAACCGAACTCGAACACCGAGTCGTCCGGACGGACGTGCGGTCGGAAGAGCTCCGCCCGTGCCCGCGACACCCACGGCACCGCGACCGGCGGCAGTGCACGCTTGTTCTCATGATAAGCGCGGCCTGCCTCGCCGCGGTAGGCGGCCCGGGCGGAATCAGCGGCGGCGGACATCGCGCCACGATGGCTCGCCGGTCGTTCCCGGCGCCAGCTCGGAGAGCGCCCGAGCCCGCGCACCGGCCGGAGACCGCACCGCGAGGCCGCACCGGTCAGGGCGCGTTCCTGCGTCGCGCGACGGCGAGCGCGCCCAGGACGAGGGCCGTGAACGCGGCGGTGGCGGCGGGTTCGGGGATTGCTGCGCCGGTGAGCACGAGCTCCCAATGGGTGAGGCTCGCCGTGCCGCCGCTGTTGAAATCGATGACCTGGAGGGTCCAGCCGCCGTTGGCCTGGGCGCCGTGGAAGACATCGAGCAAGAGGCCGCGCGCGTCGGTGTCGAGGACGGTGGTGGGCGACGAGCCGCGACCGTCCGGAGCCCACGACCCTGTCAGCGGGAGGGTGTAGGCGAGGTCGACCGGCCCGCCCAAGGCGGACCGATAGTTGTGGACGTCACCGGTGGCGGCCTGGTCGTCGAAGGTGACGTTGAATCCGTTGTCGCCATAGCCCTCGGGGCTGCCCGTGGCCCGTCCGACGCGGTTGAGCAGGACGCTGAACCCGGATCCATGCTGGAGGCTGAGGTAGTAGTCGCCGTTGTACGCGCCGCCTTGGACGGGAGTGGCCAACGTCACCCGCACGTCGACGTCCGTGAGGCTGAAGATGGAAGAACCGGAGATGGTGCGCGTGTCGCTGGACGGGGAACCGGTGCCGTCGGCCGGCGTGAGCGGCAAGGACCCACCCGTGAACGAATAGGTCTCGATCACCGCGGCGCCGGCGGAGAAGGGCACGACGGACAACGACAACGCGGCATGGACGAAGGCACGGATCTTCATGGCCAAAGGGTGTGGTAGAAGCGGACGGGGACGGACGAAGCGGTGGCGTCGAGGTACTCGAACTGGCCGACGGCGTCGGCGGTGCGGTCGGCCACACGCGTCCAGACCGATGTGTCGGGCGAGACCTCGATATGGTAGACGAACCCCGGGACGCCGGTGAACCGGATCCGGGTGGATCCGCCGGCAAGGCTCTCCAGCGAGACGATGTTTTGGGCCGGCGATCCCGGCGGCAGCACGGGGTTGAGCGTCACGGTCGCTGAGGCGGTTCCGCCGACGCGGTCGGAGAGGTCGTAGGTGAACGTGTCGATGCCGGTGAACCCCGCCACCGGCGTGTAGTAGATCCACGGCCAACGGAGCTCGACCCGGCCACCATGCGCGCTTTGCGCGGACACCGAGACGAGGTCGAGGAAGTCGCCGTCGGGATCGGAGTCGTTGGCGAGCAGCGCGAAGACCGAGACCTTGAACGAGGCGGTGAGCGGCCGGTCCACGGCATCGGCTCCGGCGACCGGTGCACGGTCGGCCACGAGCGTCGTGGCACCCCCGACCGCGGAGGCCTCCGCGTTGAACCAGCCTTGGCCGGAGAACGTCCGGGCACCGGCGGCGGCCGGATCGGGAGTGAGCGCGTAGGTGAGCGGACGCAGGTCGCGGTCGAGGAACGGGCCCCACTTGATCTTGCGGTTGATCGCATCGAAAGCGCCGCCGTCGCTGACGCTGCCGACCGTCCAACCGGCCGGCACGTCCTCCTCGACGGCATAGGTCACGACGCCCGGGACCGGCGACGCGATGAGCGTGACCGTGAACGGCAGGTTCGGCCGGTAGCGGGACGGCAAGGTGCGGAGGACCAGGCCAGGCAGGTTGGCGACCGATGTCGCTCCGGTGACGGCGACCACGGACCCATCGAACCGCGCGGTGCCCACGAACGCGACGGATCCGAACGCATCGGCCGGCGGCTTCGCTTGGTAGGTCAGCGCCCGCACCGTCGCGGTCGCGTCGAAGAACGGGCCCCACTTGATCTTGCGGCTCGCAGGATCGAGCGCGCCGCCATGGCTGATGTCGGTGAGGGTCCAGCCGACGGGCACCTCTTCCTCGACGGCGTAGACCAACCCGGTGTCGATCGGCGTGGCCGTGAGCGTCACCGGAATCGCCACACCGGGACTATACCCGGCCGGCAGCACCCGGGTGACCGAGTTCTCCGGGTGGACGAGGAGGCGCGCGATCGTGCCTCCGGAGACAACCGATCGCGCATCGAAGGTGGCGGTCACCGAGAGCGCGAGCGGACGTCCTTCATCGGCGGCGGGCGTGAGCTGATAGCTGACGGTGCGTGTCGTCGCTTCGGCGTCCGCGAACGGGCCCCACTTGATCTTCCGGTTCGTCGCATCCCACGCACCGCCTGCGGTGATGGTGGTCGGCGTCCAACCGGTCGGCAAGGTCTCCTCCAAGGCGTAGGTCCGGACGAACGGCGCCGGCGTGGCGGTGATCCCGACGGACACGACGACGCCCGGCCGGTAGGTGGCCGGCATCGTCCGGGCCAGACGGCTGGGCCGGACCGGCAGTGCGGCGGTGTCGGTGAGGACGGCCTCGTCGAAGCGCGCCGACGCGATGAGCCCGGCATCCGATCGCGATGCGGCGGGCGACGCCAGGACGTAGCCCAAGGTGCGCGGGACGGCGTCGAAGAACGGGCCCCACTTCACCTTCCGGTTGGCCGCGTCGAACCCGCCGCCGCCGGTGACGTTGCTGACGGCCCAACCTTCGGGCACGAGTTCTTCGACCGCCCAAGCCGCCACATCCGTGTAAGGCGCGGCAACCAGCGTCACCGGGAACGGGACTCCGGGAAGATGGTCGGCCGGCGAAGCACGCGTGAGCGTGCCGGGGAACTTGGTGGTGGCGCGGACTCCGATGACGGCGACGAGGTCGGCGTCGAAGCGGGCCTGCCCGGCGAACGCATGGCTGCCGACGGCTCCGGCCGACGGCGTGAGCCGATACGAGAGCACGCGCGGCGTGGCATCGGTGAACGGCCCCCACTTGATCTTGCCCGCCGCCGCGTCCCACGCTCCGCCGTGCGAAAGGTTGCCGACGGTCCAGCCCGGAGGCGGCGTCTCCTCGATCGCCTGGACGCGCGTGCCCGCGTCGGGCGCGACCGTGAGCGACACGGAGAACGCGACCTGCGGCGTGAAGAACCCGGGCAACGACGAGGTGACCGTCGCCGCCGCGAGCCGCATCCCGCACAGCAGGCCGAGCCACGCGACCGCGAGCAACCTTGACCCAGCGTTGGAGGTCCGGATCATCGGGACATCACTCGATCGAACGGAGCCGGTAGAAGCGCGTGGCGGCGCCGTCATCGGCCGGGACGATCGCGCGGCCTTGCGCGTCGAGCGTCAGCGTGGGGCCGGCGCTCCAGCCGCCGAGGGTGTCCGACGCCTGCAGCTCGTAGCTGCGCCCGGCCTCGCCCTGCAACTCCACGCTCAGGCCCGGGGACGCCGCGGCGAACGCGAGCTTGGCCGGCGGGGTCTGGCCCGGGGGCCAGACGCGCAGCGGACCGACCGAGGCCAGGCCGCGGCCGTCGAAGCTGCCCCGGCCCGCGAAATCCGCAGCTCCGGCCGATGCCGGCGCGGGCACGGCCTCGTAGGTGAGCGTGCGCGGCGACGGGTCGAAGAACGGGCCCCACTTGATCTTCCGGTTCACCGGGTCCCAGCGGCCCTCGTGGCTGAGGTTGCGGACCGTCCAGCCTTCCGGCGGCGTCTCCACCACCGCGTAGGCCTTCGTCTGGTCGGCAGGCGTCACCGACACGGTGACGGGCACCGGCTGGTTGGGCTTGTAGGCCGCCGGCAACGCACGGGCGACGTGCAGCTGCTCCTCCGGCGCGATGGGCGGCGCGGCCGGCCGGGCCTTGCCCGAGGACGATGACGACACCGGCGCGTTCACCCACCATAGCGGCGCGGTGGTCACCGGGTCGTTGTCGAACACGTACACCTCGCCGCCCTTCCAGATCGCTCCGGCCCGGGTGACATAATCCTCGATGCCGACCGAGTTGAGCGCCGGTTCCACCGGCCAGGTGCCGCCGGTCTTCCAGGCGAGGATGTAATCGGTCACCTCGGCCAGGGTGATGCGGTCGTCGGCCGGAGAACGGTCCGCCGGATGGCGTCCGTCGGCGACGTTCGGGTCCGTGCCTTGCAGGAACTCGCGCAGGTTCGGCCGGCCGTCGTGGTCGGGATCCGCCGTCGGCGAGCCGCCGGTGGCGCTGCCGAAGTTCGCCAGCTCGTAGGCATCGCTCATGCCGTCACCGTCCGTGTCGATCGCTCCGAAGTCCACCCGCGCGCTCATGCCGCGGGCACTGAGCGCGAAGGTCTTCGTGTCCACCACGCCGGTGCCGTCCCGCACCACGAGGTACAACGTCGATCCGAGCAGCGCGCTGCCGGCGTCCGCCAGCGGCGCGGAGGCCTCGGCGTCCACCTTGAGCGAGTAGAAGTTCCCGGCGCTCGCCTGGGAACCCATGGTGTAGCTGGCGATGGCCGGTCCGGTCGGCGTCTTCCGGGCTTCGATGACCACGGCGGTGTCCGTCGCCGTCACCACCACGCCGTTGAGCGCCACCGTGCCGTAGAGGCGGGCACCCGGTTCGGGGAGTCCTGCGGCCAAGGCAGAAGGCAGAAGGCAGAAGGCAAAAGGCCGCAACCTGGCAAGGCCGGGCAGGCTGGCGAGAAAGAGGTCAGAGGGGCGTAGTGGACGGCAGATGCCTCTCCCCTGCTCGCTCTCTCCATTGCTCCCCGGCGACGTGGTGATGTTCATGGCGTTGGATGTATCGGTGGTTGCGTCCGCGCTCAGTTCCCCGAGTACGAGTAGGTCTGGAAGAACAGTTTGATGTCGCTCACCGAGTTGATGAACGTGTCGAGGCCGGTGGCCGGGTTGGCGAGGAACGTCTGGCCCGGGATGATGAGCATCCAGTCCGTGTTCCACACGCTGCGGCCGATGAGCCGTGAATCGCTGGTCGCCTCCTTGGGATCGAACCCTCCGCTGTCGTGGTAGGCCCGGAAGCTCGAGAACCGCCGGACCTCCGCGAAGCTCCCGCCCAACGAATCGTTCACCGGGATCCACGCCGCATCGCTCAGCCGGTTCCCGCCGATCGGGAACGGCACAGGCAACGCCTGGTCCACCACCCGCCAGCCGCGGGTGACGAAGTCGTTCGGCGTCGGCGAGCTCAGCACGTCGGCACCCGCCGGCACGAGATAGACCCGCGGCGTCTGCGACAGGCCGAGGCCGTTGTAGCCGGTGAACCACACGCCGGCGCTGCGGACCTTGGTCGCGAACCGGCTCGAGTCGTAGGAACTGTCCCCGCCGCCCAGAGGCTTGCCGAAGAAGTTCAGGCCCGCGGTCACCGTGGTCGGGAAGCGGACCACGATGCCCGGCTGCGCCCCCGCCGACTCCGGCGCGAACGAACGGCAGTACCGCCGGAACTCCGGGATGTCCCACAGGTTCGCCACCCGCTTCGACATCAGGTTCGCCCGCCAATCGGCATCGCTGCTGCCGCGCAGGCGGAGCAGTTCGTTGCGCAGCGAGAACCGCCCGGTCTCCGTCTGCGGGTTGTTGAACCCGAGTTGCGTCTTCAGCACGTCGAAGTTGTTGCCCATCCGCGCCAGCGGATCGGCCAGGCCCGACCTGCCGATCACCGGCGAGCCGTCCAACATCTGCCCGATCGACCGTTGCCGGATGATGTCGGTCAGGAACGCCCGGCCTCCCCGCGTGTCCGTACCCAGCAGGTTCGACTCGTAGTCGTAGGCCGTCGCCGCAAGGAACACGTAGCGCTGCGCCAGATCGAACGTCGCGCGGTACTTCTGCAAGGCGTCGTTCCGGAAGATCCGGAACGTCATGTCCTGATAGCGGTTTTCCGTGGTGCGCGCGGCGGTCTTCACGCGGAAGGCCACGCGCTCCTCGATCAGCCGCTGACCCTTCGCCACAGCGGCGAGATAACGGCCGCTCGATTGGTTGGCCACTTCGGTCAGACGGAGGGTCTCCAAACGGGCGACACCCACCTGTCGGAGGACGCGTTCCAACTCGTCCACCTGTTTGCGGATCTCGTAGTTGAAATTCACCTTGTCGATCGATGAGACCGCCACGGCTTCAGCCAGTGGAACCCCGATCTTTTCGACCACGTCGGCGGACGCACCCGCGATGGCGGCGACCGTGAACGCGGTGCTCTTGACGATGGTACCGGCTGTCTTGATCGCGCCACGTGCGGGAGCCAGGCCGTCGGTGGCCAGCCCTAGGACCTTCGGCAGGGCATCCGCGATGGCGTCCGAGAACTGGAACGAGATCTCACCCGCGCCGTTCCCGACCCCTTGGGCGACCTTGAGCGCAAGGATCGCCGTCACCAGCGAGATCTTCTTGTTGGCCAGCTCCCCTTTGATCTCCAACTCCTCGGCGCGGAGATCATAGCGCGCCGTGAGGAGTTTCGATTTGTCGTCGATGTCGGCGAAGAGCGCGTCCTCGGACTTGAGCGAGGCCCGCAGGCGCGTCTCGTTCTGGATGAGGTCGGAGAGTGCCAGCTGGATCTCGCCGGGCGCCCGCCGGGCGCCCCATGTGGCCGGCGTGGAGAACCTATATCCGGAAGCGACCTGCGGGTAGGACACCTCGAGCACCGCGCCATTGGTCCGCACCAGGTCCGTCGCGAAGTCCTCCGGGAACCAGAACTGCTCGTTCGCGGATCCGAACGCCCCGGCTTCGGTGTCGCCATTGATATCGATGCCCAGGTTCATCCGGGTGTAATACGCCGTGGCGGTCTTGCCGTCGGGGACAAGCGCCCCGGTGAGTTCCTTCACCGGCACGTACATATAATGATAGATGTCCGGCCCGTCATAGCTGCTGGGGTAGGTCTTCCCGGCGCCGATGTCGCCGGCGTGGGGGTAGCCGTAGATCTCGATGAGGCGGTTCTTATAGTCGCGCTCCTGGTCGGTCACGTTCGCCGTGAGCTGCTCGACCGTGTCCTGGTTCCGGCGCAGCGCCTCGGTCGATTTGTTGACCTCGTCCCAGACCGACAACGAGTTCCTCATCGCCTTGAGAGCGCGCTCCTGGATCTGCTCGTAGTGCGTCTTGCCCGCGATGCCGGCCCCGCCGGCGACCAGCGAAGGATCGATGTCGAAGGGCACCACGCCCTTCGCGAGCCCGAGCGGGTTCAATCCCGCGTCCGCCTGGTCGAGACGGGTCTGGATCTCGGCGAACTGGGCCGGGATCTCCTGGATCTCGCGCACGGTCTGACGGTCGATCTTGTCGATGCCGGTGTGGGCGGGGTTCGGATCCTCGCTGGGCAGGATCGTGTTGGCGGTGAGCCAGTCGAGATAGGCGCCCATGCCGGCGCGCCGCGACCATTCGGTGACGCCCCAGGCCCGGTCGGTCTTGGCATCCTTGTAGCCCTGCCATTGGCCTGCGGGGTCGTCCACGTAGTTCAACCGGTAGGTCAGGTCCACGATCTCCGCGCCGGCCTTGGCCTTGGCGGAGGCCATGGCGGCGAACTTCCGCTCATCCAGGAAATCGACCTTGATGGCCGCGCCACCGACGCTCACCAGCTCGGTGCGCGGGATCCAGGTGAAGTACGGATGCTTCAGCAGCTCGTAGTGCTGCTTGGTCGCCTCGAGGTAATGGCCCCAGGCGTCGCCGTGGCCCTGCGGATAAAGGATGCGCGAGTCCTTGTCGTCGATGAACCCGTTCAGGTCCTGGTCGCTGATGTTGTAGTTCTGCTGGTAGGCCACCTCGCCCTCGCCGAGCGTGAAGTTCCAGAACAACCGGTTGTACACCGGGTTGGCCCCGACGCCGGCGGCGCTGTCGTCGCGGCCTCTCAAAAGCACGAGCTCCTCTTCCAACAGCGAATCGAGCTGGTTCTGGAAGGCGAAGATGCTGGAGGCGAGCGAACCGTAGTCCTTGCTGCCGGAGCCGAACCCGATGGTCGGATCGCTGGCATCGGCATAGGCCTCGTTGCCCAGCAGCGTGTAGAAATCGGCGAGCTTGGTGGCCGCGAGCAGCAGCGCGTTGTTGGCAGGGTTGAAGTCCACCTGCGGCACGCCGTCGATGCTCAGGCCCTTTGCGCGTTCCAGCACCGTGGTGTAGGCCTCGATCAGGCCGACCTTGTTGATGGCGTCCGCGCTCGGGTTGAAGGCGATCGGACCTTCATAGCGGTGGCCCGCCTGGATCAGCATCGAGGCGAAGGTGACCGCCGGCGACGAATGGAAATCGCTGGTCCGCGCATCGAACGGGTTGAGCCCGCGGATGACGCGCTTGACCCAGCCCTCGGCCAACGCGGCGCGGGGTTGGTCGGCGGTGCCGGCGGGATCGCCGACCCAGCCGCTCCATGCGGCCGCCGAGGCGAGGTTCACCGCGTAGCCTTTGTAGCGGCAGATGAACGCGTTGTCCGACAACGTGATCAGGCCGGATTCGCCTCCCTCGCCGGTGGTGATGTAGTTCACCCCGGCACCGTTCAGCGGGATGTAGCTGGTGTAGGGTGTCCAGCCGCGCATGTCGCTCGGGGACTGCGAGGTCGGATCGGTGACGACCGGGAGATCCGTCGGATCGAAGTCCGCGCCGATGGGCTTGTAATACCATTGGAAGGTGACCGGTCCGGGATCGCCGCCGAAATCGCTGCTGTGGCGCATGGTCAGGCGCTCATCGAACACGTTGTCGCCCGGCAGCACCTTGAGGTCGCCGAGGTACGGGCCGTCGTCCACGCGGATCACGTGCAACGCCACCGGCAAGCCTCCGAGGGCAGGGTCGTTGTTCTCGGCGATGGTGATGTAGCGCGGCGGGATGCCCGCGGGCGCGGTCGACGGGACCAACGAGACGCCGCTGCTCAGCGTGCCGACGTAGCCGTCCTGGACGGCCGATGCGTCGCTGTCCAGCGGGCCGGTCGCCTCGTCGCAGCGGTAGAGGAGCTCCAGGCCCGGCTCCACGCCGGAGCCGAGCATCCGCTTGTTCATCTGCGAGCGGATCTCCGATCCGGTCCGAGCCGTCTTCCAGACGCGGAACTCGTCCATCTGGCCCGCGAAGTACTGGGTGCCGAAGCGGCCCAGCTCGAGCGCGCCGAATCCGACGTAGTTCAGCGCCAGGTTGGTGCGGGTGCCGACCGAGAGGCCGTCACGGTAGATCGTCTGGACCTTGGTCTCGGGATCGAACGTCCCGGCCCAGTGGTGCCAACCGGTATCGGTGTAGGTATCGCCCGTGTTGAAGATCGAGACCGAGGCCGGGGTGGTCCCGAGGTCGAAGGCGAACTTGCCGCCGTCGCGGAAGCCCATGCGCAGCCGGCCCAGATCCGCCCCGCCCGAGGGCTGGCCGACCAGATATTGCTCCGTCGCCGGGGCCGTCGGCTTCGCCCAGAACTCGATGGTGAACGGGGTGCCGCCCAGATCCAAGGCCGCCCCGCCGTTCGGACCGACCGCGACCAGGCCGCTCGTGCCGTTGAAGCTGAGCGCGTTGCCGGGCTTCGGCTGCGAGGCGACCACCCCGCCCATGCCGGCCGTCAACGCCTTCGGGCCGGTCTCGGTGGTCGTCGTCGGCCCGATGGTGATGCTGTAGGAGCTGGTCGGCGCCACGCCGGTCGTGGTGAGGAAGGTCTTCGCGACGAACTCGGAGGAGAGCCGGAGGTCCAACTGTCGCGCAGAGTCCACCGTGGTCGGATAATAGGTCACGGCATCGTAGTTGGTGGTATTGTATGCCGGAGTTATCCTCTCATAATACGCTCCATCGAAATAAAAACTATCATCGACGGATGGATGGAACACGACCGTCTTGTTGGTCCCTTTGATCTCGAAGAAGTTCGTTACCACCTCGCGCGTCAACCCGAGTCGCAGGGATCGGTCGGCCGATCCGTCGAACGGGTCCAGGTCGAGCTCGTTCGGGTTGCGCGTGAGGTCGTAGAGCCGGTCGATCAACGTCGCCCACGCCCCGTCGCCGGCCGCCAGCGCCTTGAGGCGGTCGCGTTCGCGTCCGCTGAGCACGTTGGGCAGCAGCAGCGGTTCGCCGACGCCGAAGTTCTCGTCGAGATGGCCGCTGAACGAGAGCCAGTTGTTCACCGGGTCGTGGCTGAGCCGGATCTTCAGGAACCAGGGCAGGTCGGTGAAATAATCCTTGCCGGCGATGTTCTGCCGTTTCAACGCGTCGGGGATGACCACGCCGGTCTTGACCGACCGGGCGCTGATCGGGTCGTAGAACCGGGCCAGGATGTTCGTGCCGCCGGACACGGGCCCGGTGAGCGAATCGAAGATCACCTTGGCGTTCGCCATGCTGAAGACATCCGGCATCCCGCGCTTGGAGTGCAGCAGCGTCTCGCCGTTCTGGAGCGTCGCCACCGCGTCCCAACGGATGTCATAGGTGACCGCGATCGGCCGGCCCGGGGTGCCTATCTCGCCGTTCGGCGCGCGGAGCTTGGCAGCGGAGCGTTTGTCCAGCCACGCGACCTTGTCCCCGACGGCCACGTTGTCGGGATGGAAGAAGCCCGGCTGCATCGGATAGAACCAGCGGATCAACAGGTTCGTGTGGGTGCCTTCCGGCCCTGCCTGACGGGCGTAGAACTTGCCCTTGTGGTCCTTCCAACCCACCCGGGAGGCAGCGGGCTCCTGGTAAGAATCGGCGACCAGCGGCATGAGGCTCAGCGGCAGGGGCGGCTGGACCTCCTTCCCGACCGTGCCGGCATAGGTGAAGAAATAGGGCGCCTGCTCGGCGACGACCTTGAACACCTTCATGCGCCAACGGGAGGTGCCTGGATCGCGGAACTTCAGCAGCGCATAAGGCTTCGAGTAGTTCCTCACGGCGTTGAGGTCGTCGCGGATGGCGAACAGCACGTTCTCCGGCATGTAGGCGTGCTCCTCGTTCGGGTTGAACCCGGGCAGCGAAAGGTCCGGTTGGTTGTAGATGGTCTTGGACGGATAGACGGCATCGGTCAGGTAACCGGAGCCGAGCTGGCTCGCGATGATGATCTTCTCCACCGCGGAGTCCGCCGGCCACTGGGGGCTGTAGAGGACGGGCACGCTGGCCCACGCCACACCGATGCGGTTGGTCCGGTACCAGACGACCAGGAGGTCGTCCGGGTTGGCGGCCAGATTGTCGCCGGGTTTTCTGACGTTCACCGGCAGGATCGGGCCGAGACGGGTGCCGCGATCGTGGGCACGATCCGAGCCGGCGGCATCATAGGCCGCCTTCTCGAACAGCACATAACCGTTCTTGCCTCCGTACTCCGCATGGGCCGGGTCCACCACCTCGGTGCCGATGGTGCAGTCGGCGGTGGTGCGGCCGGCATGGGAGTCGTCGTTGGCCACGGTGCGGATCACTTCGAAATACGGCGGTTGGGTCGCCGAGACCGCCAGCCCGTCGGTCTTGAGGTAGTAGGCGACGGAGTATCCGGGGTCGGGGCTGGTGAACACCTTGGCGCTGGGCTCGACGCTCGCCCGGTTGGTGACGTAGATCAGGTTCTGGAACGTGTAGCGGGCCGCCGTTACGACCGGTTGCAGGTCCACCGGCGCCCCGGCGATGTGGATGACAGGTTGCTTGGGCCAGACATTGACCGTGACGCTCACCACCCGGTCGGTGATGGCCTTGATGTCGTTGCCGGTGCCGACGGTGTCGTCGAACGAGGTGAACCACTCGATCTTCGCCGTCACGGGCCGGATGGCGTAGAGCCGGCTCTCAGCCGGGCTCCAGTAGAACGAGTTCAGGATGGTGTCGTCTTCACGATGCTTCTTGAGGATCGTGATGGTCGGGTAACGCTCGACCGCGCCCTGCGGCCGGATCACCGGCCGACCGATGACCGTCGCGGGCAGCGCCAAGAAGGCGCGCTTGAGACCGGCATGGGTGCCCGTCCCGACGATCGCGCCGCTACGGTTCACACCGGCGGCCGATTGCAAGGTCCACTGGTCCAGTTGCTCGGCCTCCGGCAGGAGGTCGTTCAAGTCGTTCAGTTTTCCCGCGCTGTAGAAGAACGCACGTTGGCCGTTGCCCTTGACGGCGGTGCCGACCACCTGGCCGAAGTCATTGATCGCGGTCGCGACGCTGGCACCGCCGCCGGCGACCGTGCCCAAGGAGGTCAGCCGGCCCGACAGGCCATCGTAAAGGAACGCGCGGGACGTGCCTGAATCACGCCCTGTCCAGCCGATGGCGCCTTGGAGGGAACCGTCGGATGCGCCGGTCGAGCGGTTCACCGTGGTGTTGCCGCCGCCTTCGTCGAACAAGAAGTTGCCGATCAGACCCGGGGTGTTGCCCGCCAAGCGGGTGTCCTTCTCCGCGGCGATCTCCGTCGCGGTCCGGACCCGGCTCCAGACCCGCACATCATCGACAGCCCCCTTGAACCAAGAACCGGCGATGGCCGGAGCGAGGCCCAGGACCACCGGACCGGTCCCCTGGAAATTCGCGGACGCGGTGCGCGACGCGACCTCCACGCCGTCGCGGTAGATCTTCTGCGCCTTGGTCCCCGAATCGAACGTGCACGCCCAATGGTGCCAATCGGTGTCGGTGTAGACCGGCGAGTCCAGGTCGTCGCCGTAGAACGCGAACGTGAAGCGGTTCTCGGGCCGGAACCCGACGTGGAGAGCCCGGTCGGTCGCCCCGGTGCTGCCTTGGCCCATCACATAATCGAGCCCGCCGGTCTCGGCCCGGCGCGCCCAGAACTCCAAAGAGAACGAGCTGTTCGCGAGCGGGAAGGCGGGCAGGGTCACCTGGCTGCTGGCCCCGTCGAACTGGAGCGCCGGTTCGCTGACCGTCAGCGCAGGCGCGGGGAGTCCGCCGCGGACGGTCCGCACCGGGTTGCCGGCGAGCGTGGCCACGAGGCCGCCCGTCGCCTGGCTCGTCGTCGTGGCACCGCTGGCCTCATCGAACGGATAGTAGGCGACCAGCCCCGTCTCCGTGCCGGACAGGCGTTGGGTGTAGCCGGCGGCGATCTGGGCCGCGGTGCGCGTGGTGCGCCATACGCGGACCTCGTCCAAGCCGCCGTTGAAGCGGTCCTCGCCGTTCGCGGCACCGAGCACGAGCGGGATGCCCTGCAGGTTCACGCCGGCCACGGTGTTGGTCCCGTACGGCTGCCCGTTGCGATACACGACCAGCTTGGAGGTGGGCGGGTCGTACGACGCCGCCACGTGCATCCAAGTGCCGACCGTCACCGGGACGTTCACCCCGACGCTGTTGAAGATCGCCACGTAGAGGTCGCCGCCCGAGGACGCCTTGTTGACCAGCCAGTGGTGCGCACCGGCGACCCCGTTGCCGAGCAACAGCGGCCACGACCGGTTCCCCGGCAGGGCGCCGACCTTGATCCAGGCCTCGACCGTGTGCGCCGCGTTGCCGGCCACGAGCGGCGTGCCCGTGGGATTGGTCAACAAGTTCGCCTGGGTGGCCACGTCGTCCACGCCGTCGAAATTCAGCGCGGTGTCGCCCGCGGTGAACGTGGTGGCCCGGCCGACCACCTGGTCGAAGGCGTTGATGCCGTTGGCCACGCTGTTCGTGTCGTCCGGCACGTTGAAGAGCGGACGCATCACGCCGTCCTTAACCATCATCGCGCGCCGGCGGCCGTCGGTCGCCGAGATGGCGCCCACGTAGCGGTTGCTGATGTTCAGCGCGAACGCCTCGCTCTGGTCGTCGAAAGGAGCCGGCGCGACCCCGAGGTCCACGATGGCAGCGTTCCCGGCGGAATAGGTGAATGCCCGCGACTTGCTGCCCGCGTTGGTGCCCACACCGGTCATCAAGCCGGCGTCGTTGAGCGCCCGCATGGCGGCGTAGGTCCAGCCCAGGGGCAAGCCCGCGCTGGTGACCGAGCCTTCATGGTCCTTCGACCAGGGCAAGGTCTGGCCACCGTTCTTGCCGGCGCCCGCGAGGCTGTTGCCGCTGTTGAGGGCGAACACCCGGAACGGCGACGACAGCGGCGAAGGCCCGACCTGGCTCAGCAGTCCTCCGTTCGCCAAGCCGTTGAAGAGGAAGCCGACCGGATTGCTCTCCAGGTCGAGGTCGTCCGCCATGTAGCCGGCGACGGTGCCGCGGTCGTTGATGGCCGTGCCGAAGCTGGCCGATTTGCCGGGCAAGACCCCGAGGTCCACCACGCTGAAAGCCGGCTTGGGCTCGATGCGCAGGTCGAACTCCGTCTGCGCGGTCTTTCCACCGGCATCCTGGACGTTCAACCGCAGGTGGACGGTGCCGATCACACCCGGTTTGGGCACGACGTTGAGCGTGCGGTAGTTCCCGCCGGCCGGGACGGTGAAGCTCTGGAGCAGCTCCGCGTTGACCAATGCCTGGGGCGTGATGGTCAACGCCGAGGCCGGTTGGTCGTCACCCACGATGAAGGGGATCTCGATGAGCGTCGAATCCTCCTCGGCGGCCTTGTTGGGGACCACGGAGAGGGTCGGGGGATCGTTCACGGCGATGACGACGCGAACGTTGACAGAGCCGCTGGTGACGTGGTTCGCCGAGTCTCGGACGCTGTAGTTGATCGTCGCCGTGCCGTCATAACCCGCGGGCGCGGTGTAGGTCCAGGTGCCGCCCGCGACCTGGGCGACGGCGCCGGTGCTGGCGTTGACGCTCTGCCAGGTGAGCGAGAGGCCGTCCTCCGCATCCCAAGCAGGCAGGAACAGGTTGGTCGAGGTGCCGTCCGGGATGCGCAGGACCTGGAGCGCCTTCAAGTCGGGATCGGCCACCTGCCACGACAGGGCGGCGAGGTTCCCGGTGCTCCCGGTCAGCGGCGTGTTCCAGATCGGATCGTTGTCCGCGTTGTCCGCGACGAGCACGCCGTCCTGCGAGCCGCCTTGGGCGGCAGCCGAGGCGAAATCGGTCAGCACGGTCGTGGGCTTCTGGTTGAAACGATAGTAGGCGACGAGGCCGGTCGTGGCGTTCGCCAAGGAGACGTGCCGGTTGGCCTCGATCTGTTCCGCCGTCCTGGCGACCTTCCAGACGCGGAACTCGGCCAGTTGGCCGTTGAGCCCGCCAAGCCTCAGGTCACGGACGCCCGGCAAGAGGGTCGAGACCCCGGGCTTGCTCGCTTCCTCGATGCCGTTGCGGAAGATCTTCATGTAGTTCCCGCTCCGGCTCGCCACGAACGCGAAGTGCTGCCAGGAACCGACCACCGGCACCGGCGGCGTGTAGGACAGACGACCGCCGGTGTTGATATTGCCGAAGTCCCAGATGACCTTCCCGTCCGAGTAGGGCACGTGGACGTTGAGCCGTTGGGATAGGTCGTCCGGCGTCAGCTGGAAGCTGGGCTGGACCTGCACCACGGCGGACGCCTTCTGCCAGAACTCGATGGTGACCTCGTCCAACGGCACATTGGGACCGAAGCCGGGGATGTTGACATAGTTCCCACCGTTGAAGGCCAACGAGGTCGCGCCGCCCACATTGGGTGGATCGTCCACCGCCATGACGGTCAGGTTGAAGGAGCGCGTCGCCGTCAAGTTGGAGACGAGGTCGGTGACGACCACGGTGATCACGACGACCCCGCTCACCCCGGGGCGGGGTTTGTAGGTCAACTGCGCCGACTCGGCCGGGCTGGTGTAGATGACGCCCGGGTTGCGGACCAGATTGACGTTGCTCGAGGTGGCGGTGACGCGGAGCCCTTGGGTGAGCTCCGGGTCGCCGTCGGTGAACGCGATGCCGAGCGTGGCGGTGCCGCTGCCTTCGCCGATGGTCTGGTCGGCGATCGCAGCGATCGTCGGGCCGTCCTCCACCGCGATGCCTTTGAGGTAGATCCTCCCGGTCACCGGTGTGGTCCCGTCGGAGACCGTGTAGGTGAGGGTGGCCGGGCCGTTGAAGTTGGCCGCCGGCGTGTAGGTGAAGAGCTTGCCCGACACCGGTGTGACGGATCCGCTGCTCGCGGTGATCGCGGAGTAGGTCAAGGTACCGCCCTCGAGATCGAAGGCGGGGAAGACGAACTGCACGGGGACGTCCTCGGTGTACTTGACCACCTGCAACTTCGCCAGGGAGCCCTCCGCGGCCGGCCAGACCGGGGTCCCGACCAAGCTGCCGTTCTGGGTCCCGTCGCCGGTGGCGGCGTCGCCCAAGGTCGTGCCCGATCCTTCGGTGAACTTGTGGTTCAAGACCAGACCAGGAGCCGTGGCCGGCACTCCGCCCCGGAAAGCCGCGATGTCGGCGCCGGTCCGGGCCACATTCCAGAGCCGCACGTCGCCGATGCGTCCGTTGAACCGGAAGCCTGAGAGCGAAGTGTCACCCACCGCTCCGATGAGCAAGGGCGTCGCGCCGTCCTTGGGATTGCGGCCGACCAACCCGTAGCCGTCGAGCACGCCGTTGACGAAGACCCGCAGCAGGGCGCCGTCCCAGGTCGCGGCCACGTGGCTCCAGACGTTCGCCCGGAGGGCCGTCCTGCCCGTGATGGTGGTCCAGTTCGCCGAGGATGCGGCGTTGTCCAAGATATACCCTTGGACCCTACCGCCTGCGTCCAACCTCAAAGCATATCCGCCGTCGCCGACCCCGTACTTCTCCATGATGCCCATCACCGAGCCGATGGACGACGGCCGGACCCACGCTTCCAGCGTGATCGCTCCGGTGATGCTGATGGCCGGGCTGTCGAGGACCTGGCCATACTGTGTGGTCCCGTTGAAGGAAAGCGATGAGTCCGGACCCTCGAAAGGTTGCCATGAGGTGCCTCCCACCAAGGTGCCGTTCTGCGCGCCGTCGCCGGTCGCCGAATCGAAGGCGGTCAGGCCGGATCCTTCGTTGAAACGATACCGAGCCACCAGACCGCTGGCCGTGTCCGCCAACGCGGGCCCGAGGTTGTCCCCGATCTGGACGGCGGTGCGGGCGGTGTTCCAGATGCGCACTTCGCCGATGCGTCCGTCGAAGAACTCGCCCGACCCGTTGTAGTTGCCGATCCGCAACCGATGGTTCGCGTCGTACAAGACCGCCCCGGGGCCGCTCGGACCGGTCCCGGCCTGGACACCGTTCACGTAGATCGTGTAGGTCGCCGGGGTGACGACGTAGGCGACGTGGTACCAGGTCCCGGGCGTGTAGTTGAAATTGGCGTCCGCCGAGGTGTTGATCCAAGAGGTGCCATTGCCGATGTCGGCATGGATCTTGTTCCCACCGCTGAACTTGAAGTCGAAACTGGAATCCAGCGGCTCGCGCGAGCTCATCACGGTGGAGGTGCCGGTCGAATCCGGCCGTGCCCAGGCTTCCACCGTGAACGTGCCCTTCAACTCGCCCGTCATCGCCAGCGTCACACCGTCGTTGATGCCGTCGAAGCCCAACGCGGTGCCCGGTCCGACCACCGGCGGGTCGTTCACCGCGTTGACCTGCACCTTCACGATACCGGCCGAGGTCGACGCCCCGTCGCTGACCGTGTAGCCGATGGTGTCGTTCCCGGAGAAGCCCGCCAACGGTGTGTAGAGATAATCTCCGCCTCCCAAGGCATCCAGCGTGCCGTTCGATGCGAAGATGCTGCTATAGGTCAGGGCCGAATCCACGTCGCCGGCCGGCAAGTTCACGAGCTGGGCCGAGTCCTCGGTGACGGCGGTCAGCATCTGGGCCGCCAACCCTTCGATCGAAGTCGGCGCCGGGTTGAGCACCGGACCATTGACCAGATTGCCGTTCTGCGCGCCGGAGAGCGTCGCCCGATCGGCGACCGTGGTCCCCGAGGTCTCGGTGAACAGGAAGTTCAACAACAGACCGGTCGAGTCGGCCGCCACCGGCGCCAGATAGTTCGACACGATCTCGCCCGCCGTCCGGGCGGTCCTCCATACCCGGAAATCGGCCAAACGACCTCCGGGCCGGATCTCAAGGTCTCCGTTCTTGGCTCCGGAAAATGCGCTCGCAGACGCTTTCGACGCTTCAAGGACGCCATTCCGGTAGATCTTCATCTGGAGCGGACCGAAGTCCGACACCAAGGCCCAGTGGGTCCACTGCCCGACCGGAGAAACCGGCGGCGTGTAGGACAGCCGACCGGTGTTCTGGTCGCCGAAATCCCAGTACACCTTTCCGTCCGACCACGGAACATGCGCGTTGATGATGTTCCCGCTGCTGTTCTGTAGAGAGAATGTGGACTGGACAACCTGCGCGTCGATCTTCTGCCAGAACTCGATGGTGATGGGGTAATCGCTCAGCTGGGCTCCGAAGTTCGGGACAACGACCTTCTGGTTGGATGCCAAGGAGAACTGGATCGAGTTGGCCGGCAATGCACCCGCGTTCAGGAACGTGCCGCCTTTGGGCAGGGCCCCGTTTTGGGCGCCGCCTTGGTCGGGGCTCGCGACGGAGGTGGCCCGATCGGTCACCAGAGTGCCCGACCCCTCGTTGAAACGGTAGTTCAATAGAAGGAACTGGGTCGCAGGCGAGACGCTCGTGGTCCGGTTGGCGGCGATCTCCTGCGTCGAACGGGCGGAGGACCAGATACGGAGATCCGCGAAGTTGGCGTCGGCATAGCTGTCCGCCGCCCAGTTGCTCCGGCCGAAGTAGTTCAGCGAGCGGGTGACATTGGGCGGCGCATAAATCGATCCCGACCCGGTCTCGACCCCGTTGATGTAGATGTGTCCGACGCCGGCCCCGTCACGGGTGAAGGCGAGGTGGCTCCAGGTGTTGAGCGCCAGCGCCTGGCTGGACGCGACCCGCTGCTCGACCCCGTTCTGGTGGATGGCGAGAACCGGCATTCCCGTCGTGCCATCGGACAACGCACCCAGGACGTTGTTGTTGCCGGGCCCGTTGCCGAAATCGAACATCCGTGCCCAGAGTTTGTGGGACCGAGGGTAGACCCAGCCCTCGACGGAGAAGGTCGCCCCGAACCACACCCCGGCGGGCGCTTGGACATACTGGCTCGTGCCGTCCAGCTGTAGCCAGGTGAGCAGTCCGGCCACGGGCGGGTCGTTGACCGCATTGACCGTCACGACAAAGCTGTCGGAGGCCGTCTTGTTCTCCGCGTCCGTCACGGTGACCGTCAGGGTGGCCGTTCCGTTCTGGTTCGGCAGCGGCACGATCTGGGCGGTCCTGGATCCCGTCGTTCCGGACAAAGTGATGTTGCCCGCTGGGATCAGCGCCGGATTGGAGGAAGCGACACTCACCGTGAGACTGCCGGCGGATGTCTGGAAATCCGACACCGTGAATGCCACACTGGCAGAGCCGTCCTCGGAGATGGTCTGATCGGCGATGTCGCTGATCGCCGGCGGAGAGGAGGTCAGGGTGAAGTTGTGCGGACCTGCGCCGTAAACAGATCGTGACGCCGGCGAAAAAGTGCCCCCTGGGAAGCTCGGGGTCAGGGTGACCGCCTGTTTCAGCGAGATGCTTGAGAACGCATAGGCGCCGTTCACGGCGGTGCCGGATGAAAGCGACGAGGTAGGGATATTATAAAGATACGAACTCCAGCCCGACGCATAGTAGTTTCCAGAAACGCCTCCCACCCCGTTGAAAAGGACGTCACCGCCGAAAAGGCGCCTCGAAAACGGCCGGTTGCCGGTGTATTTCTCGAAGGCGATCGACAGAGCACCGGCTCCGCCCGACTCGAAGAACTCGATCCTCACACTGTGGTAACCCCCGCCGGATTCGGTCCCGTTGAGGTAGATATCTCCATACGCCTCGATGGCGCCATGCGTTCCGTCGTTGTTCACGACCAGGACATCGTTGACGTAGAGTTTCGAGCCGTCGTCCGAGCTGAGGTAGAAGCGGAACGTGCCGGTGTAGTAGTTCTGGAAGGCGCTGGTGAAGACTCCGCCGATGTTGTCGACGGGGACTCCGGCATTGATCGCGCTGAACATGTTCCCCGAGGTGCTGGGGATGTCCAGGTAGGTATAGTAGCCGGAGTAGTCGGCACTGTTGTCGCTCGGGAGCTCGCCGACCAAACCGATCGAGGTCCGGGACAATGAGATGGTCGCACCCGGCACATTTCCCTGGGTCGCACTCACGGTGCCGGTGATCGTCCCGGCAGACGCAACGGGCAGGAATGCGGCGACCAATAATACCCAAGCGAACCGGAGTGACTGCGACAAGTTGGACGGAGCTGCGGGCGACCGGCGCGAAGCGGAGCGCCGGAGGGGGGGCGAAAAGGAAAAGTTCATGGCTGGAGCTCGGGAAAGGCTTACTGGTTGAGCACGGGGGTGTTGGCGACCCGGTTCAGGCGGAAGGTGCCGGTGACGACGATGTTGGTGCGGTGGAGGCCGGAGACCGTCTCGCGGTAGATGCCGTCGAGCACGCGCTCTCCGTAGCCGGGCGGTGGATTGGTCGGTGCGGCGCCGAACTCCAACCCGATGACACGCCGGATCGCGAAACCCTTCTGGTGGTCGGGATGGTAACGGTGCTTGAAGGGGTTCCGGGCGAAGGTGTCGGACATGGTGTTGGTGGTGACCACCGACGACCCGATGTCGAACACGCCGGCCATCGGCAGCTCGTTGTCCGCGAAATCGAAGCCGGCGGTGCTCAACCGGCGGCCGACCGGCACGCCGTCGCGGGCGGAGACACCGGTGTAGTTGCCGACCAAGGAATCATCCGTCAGCAGCACGTGGCGGCCAGGTCGGTCGACGATCGCCGTGCCGGAGGCATCATTGGTGGTCGTGCCGTCCTGCCACATCTCGATGACCTCCTTCAGCAGCCGGGTCTGGCCGGCGGCATCAACGTGCAAGAGCAGCCGCAGGTTGAGCTCGCTGGAGGTCGGGGTGGTCGCCATCGAGACATCGGCGCGGGTGACGGAGTTGGGCACCCGGTTGGTCGTGACGATCTTGGAGACCGAATTGGTCTCCAGCACGACGGTGAAACCGGAGGACACGTTGGTCGTGAGCGCGCCGGAATGGGCCTCGCTGACGGCGTTGAGGCTCGCCGTGCCGACCCACAAGCCGACGTGCGGATTGGCCCCGGCCGCTGTGCGGATCCCGGCCGGCCGCGCGCGTCCCCCTGAAGCGCTGCTGGCCGTGCCGGTCGATGTCGCCGGACGGGTGATGGCGACCGGCAACAGATGCCGGCTGCCCAAGCCGTCGGTGATCTCCAGGACCGTCTCGAACCGGTCCGCGGTCATGGAAGCGCGGCGGACCGCCAGCCGCTCGTTCTGCACCGTGCCGGCCGGGACGGACCGCACCCAAGGCGCCGGTAGCACCGGCCACGTCAGGGTCGAATCCGCCAAGAGCTGGGCATACGTCAAAGGATTGGGCGTCGGGGCGCCGAGGTCCCGGACCGTGGCGTTGAGGGCCGCGGTGCCCAGGTTCTTCAGCTCCAGCTCCACGATATCGGTGGATGCATCCATCTCGACGCCGTCGCCGAAGACCGGCACCGCCACGAACGGCGCGACGAAGTCCGAACCGCCTTGGCACCAGATCCAATAGGCCTCGCCGCGCAGCACCAGATCGGTGGCCACGATCCGTTGCCAGACACCCGCCGGGTCGAGCCGGTACATCGCCCCGAGACCGCTCTTCGCGGAATAGTGGGCGGTGGACGGACGGAAGAAGCTGAGGAACGTCGGCGGGACCGCCGGGTCCACCGACAAACCGCGGAAGTTGTAGGAGTCCGGCAACCAGGCCCGCGGCCGGGTGGTCGGCCGGCCGGACAAGGTGAGCGTGGCGGCGGTCGCGCCGGTGAACTTCACCAGGTACGACCGGTTGACCTGGACCTGGAAAAGATTGTTCTGGAAGGCATCGACGCGGTTGGTGGGCACCCACGAGAACCAGCCGGCCTTGGCCAGCGCCGTCTCGGTGACCTCGGCGACGAAATCCGGCTGGCCCAGGTTGTTCCCGTAGGCCCACACGCTGTCCACCGGCACGCCGGCGAAGACCGCGCTCAGGTCGGGGTTCGCCGGCACCACCTCGAGATGGATGGCGTTCCAGCCCGGATTGAGCGTGACGGACTGCGTGGTCGTCGGCGTGGCCCGCGCCAGCAGCGCGGCCAGCGGCAACGACAGCAGGCAGACGACGAAGCGCCGCAGCGAAGCGGATGATGATGGGGTCTTCATGGCTCGGGAAAAGGGGCGGAAATGATCAGGGAAGGGCCGGTGGACGCAGGGTCGAAGAGTCCGGGGCGACGATCCGGGCCAAGACGGCGGCGTTGGTCCGGATGTCGAGACCGGCGCGCATCCGGGCGTGGAAAGCCGCGATCGACTGCTCGCGCTTGGATTGCTGGAGCTGGTGTCGGATGGCGGGGCCGACCTCCGTCAAAGGTCGGCTGGCGGCGGGTTTCATGCCGGTGAGACGGACGACGTAGAATCCCGTCGCCGTCGCGACGACCGGCGCGCAATCGCCCGGTCGCTGGAGCGCGCGAAGCGCTTCGGCGATGGCGGGATCCCAGCCGTTCTTGTCGGCCCCGGCACTCAACCAGCCGGTGTCGCCCGCTTGATAGCGGGTGGCCTGGTCTTCGGAATTTTCGCGCACCAACCGCTCGAACGCCGTGCCATCCCCCGCTTGGGCCTGGATCCGCAACCGTTCCGCCTGCTCCGCCACCGCCGCGCGTTTCTCCGACGCCGACCTAGGGCTGGATCTCAAGAACAGCACGCCACCCCGCACCGCCGCGGGGATCGCGTACCGTGCCGCGTCGATGGCATAGGCTGCACGGACCTCGTCCTCGCTCACCGTCGAGGCCTCCGCCGCCGCCAGCTCCCGCTCCTCGAAACGCGCCACCATCAACCGCTCGATCGCGGCGACCGTGGCCGGATCCCGGTCGAAACCAACGGCGCGGACCTGGGCGAGCGTCGCTTCATGCCGCACCAGGTCGTCGAGCGCCGCTTCCTTCGTCACGCCCGGACCGCGCCGCGCGAGCTCGGCCTCCAATGCCGAGCGCTTCACCGGACGCCCGGCCACCATCGCCACCACGTCCGGCGCCAGCTCCGTCACAGTCGCCGGCTTCTCTGGACGACACGAGGCCACCGCGGCAGCCAGGACGAGCAGGAGGATGGTGGAGGATGTCCTCATCTCAGGCCGGGATCGCGTGGACCACGCGTTGGAGCGAGGAGAGGTCGTCCTTCGTGAGGTAGGCGCGGGCGCCGACCTCGGCCGCGCGGGCACGGAGGTCGGGGTCATCGAACTGGGAGACGATGACGACGCGGGCCTCCGGATGGCGGGCCATGATGTGCCCGGTGGCGACCAACCCGCCCACCGGCCTCATCTGGACGTCCATGACGACCCAATCAGGCCGCTGGTTCTCGAAGACCGCCTCAGCTTCCGCTCCATCCGCCGCCTCACGCACGTCATCCGAAGGAAGCGTCAGCAACTCCCTCAGGACCTGCCGCATCGCGGCATGGTCGTCGACGAACAAGAATTTGAGGCCGGCGCGGATCAATCACCCATACATTGCCCGGCTTCGTCGCATCCACGACATCAGAGGGAACACGTAGAACGGGGTACGTAGGAACACGTAGAACGAGGTCCGTAGGTCCACGTAGGTGTTCCAATGGGTCGCAGGTGTCCGGGCACCGAAAACCTCCAGGTGCTATCCGTGGACGGCACCGCGGGACCTGACCGTCCGCGGTCCGACCACATCGTCCCGCCGGAGCGCGAAACCCCTGGATCGGCTCGGCCGGAAAAGACTCCGCCCTCACCGATGAGCCTCCGCGTCCTTCCGGATCAGATCCGAGGACCGGCCCAGGCGACCGGCACTTCGACCGTCACAGTCGTGCCTTCGCCCGGGATCGAACCGATCTCCAGCCGCCCACCGACGATCCGGGCCCGTTCATGGATGCCTGGCAATCCGAAACCGGTCTGCGCCCGGGTCGGAACCAAGCCGGTGCCATCGTCCTGGACCGACGCGCGGACGATCCCGCCGACACGCTCGATGCGGACGATCACGAGTGTCGCGCCGGAATGCCTCACGGCGTTCGACAAACATTCCTGGAGGATCCGGTACAACTGGATCTCCGTCGCGGCCGACAACAAGCCCGACAACTCGATGACCTCGGTCTGGAACCGGATGCTGGACGACTCGGCCAACGAACCCGCCATCGCGACGACGGCTTTGGTCAGGCCCAGCGCATCGATCTGGAAAGGACGGAGTCCCTGGGCGATCGACCGGACCTCGCGGATCGCGAGGGAAGCCATCGCCGACACTTGGACGACCTGTTCCTTCATCCGATCGGGGTCCGCTGACCGCCCCAGCGCCATCTCCGCCCGGTTCTTGATCACCAGGAGATGCTGTCCCAAGCTGTCGTGGAGCTCCGCGGCGAGATGTTGCCGTTCCTGTTCCTGCGTCTCGATCAGGCGGCGGGAAAAATCGCGGCCGGCGGCCCGTGAACGCTCCAATGCCGCCACCCGCCGGCGGTACGCGAAGGCGAGCAGGCCCGTTGCAGTCGCAGCGAGCCCGGACCGGAACCACCACGTCTGCCAGGCCTCCGGCTCGATGACCACCGCGAGCGAAGCTCCGGTCTCGTTCCAGACCCCGTCCTGGTTCGCTGCCCGGACCTGGAAACGATAGCGGCCGGGCGGCAAGCCTTGGTAGCTGGCGACCCGGAGCGACCCGGCATCGTGCCATCCTTCGTCGAACTCCTCCATGCGGACCTTGAAACGGACCTGCTCCGGCGAGGCGAGGCTGATCCCGGTGTAGTGGATCTCCAGCCGTCGCGGCCCCGGTCCGACCTTCGCTTCCCGCGGGAGGGAATTCCTGCTTCCCAGGACGGCCGCGACGCCGACCCCGTCCACCGTCACCTCCTCGATGACCACCGAGGGCGGAACCTGATTGACCAGGATCCGCCGCGGATCGACCACGGCCACCCCCTTCGCGGTGGCGAACCAGAGCCGGCCGTCGCGGGCGCGGATCCCCGCCGGCTGCCCTTTGGCGCATTGGCTGGAAGGGAGCCCGTCGGACGCGCCGTACCGGACGCCGACGAGATCGGCGGCGGCGCCCCGGATGACCGCCTCGAGCCCTGACCGCGCCACACGGAAGACCCCTCGGTTCGTGCCCAACCAAAGGTCCCCCAACCCATCGTCCAGGATCGTCGTGACCCCGATCCCGGCGAGCTCACCCACGGTGTCGAGCCGGATGAAGCGCCCGTCCCGGCGCAGGCAGAGGCCATGCTGCGTGCCGATCCAGAGCGTGCCGTCCGGATCGACCAAGAACGTTGTCACCGAGCATCCCGGCAACCCATCGGTGAACCGGTCGATCTTGCCGTCTTGGAAACGGTTGAGACCGTTCGCGTCGGAGCCGATCCAGACCGCGCCCGCTGGATCAACCGCCAACGCGGCGATGCGGTCGCTGAGCAGGCCGTCCCGCTTCGAATAGTTGATGAAGGCGCGTCCGTCGAACCGGCTCAGTCCCCGGTCCGTCCCGATCCAGAGGTCCCCTTCCCGGTCTTCGCACAAGGCGACAACGTGGCGGTCGGGTAATCCGTCCGGCTCGCTCCACCAACCTGGCCCCGCGCCACCCGACCGGGCCAGCCCTTCCCCATAGGTCCCCGACCACCTCCGCCCTCCACCTCCGGTGGCGAGGGCCCACACCCCGGCGCTGACCTTCCTTCCTCCGATCTCGATCGGGCCGACGATGCGCCCGGCCTCGATCTGGAACGCGCCGCCGTCGAGGCAGCCGACGATCAACCGGCCGTCCGGATCCTCGCCGAGGGTTACCGCGGGGCCGTATCGGTGATCCAGGCCGGGGCCGTCCTGCACAAGCGCCTGGAACCGCTTGCGTTTCAACCGCACCAAGCCGCCGCCATTGGTCGCGATCCAAAGGTTTCCCTCCCGGTCCTTCAGGCTGTCGCGCACGATCTCGACAGGGAACCCCTCCTTCGGACTGAACGTCTCGGAGGCCCCGTCAAGACCGACACGCCTGAGACCGTGCCCCCACGTCCCGACCCATATCTCCCCGGACGGGTCCTCCCGCATCCAGTAGGCATCCACCAACGGCGCGAACTCCCGGACCTCGAGAACGGTCCCGTCCTCCCGGATCCGCTGGAGCTTGCCGGAATCGAGGAGCCAGACGCCGCCTTCCTTGCTCGCGGAGATGGCCAGCGTGTTGGTGAGCGGCCTGCCACCTCGGCCGACGAACTCCGTCCAGCGGTTGCTGTCCACCAGGCCGACCCGCTTGTCCGCGACGATCCATAGCCGCTGCCCGCCCTTCGTCTCCACCGCCGTCCTCGCCGGAAATCCCGGTGGTGGATCCGCCAGGACCGGGGTGAACCGCTTCCCGTCGAAACGGAACGGGAGGCCTTGGTCGGTCACCAAAAGCAAGGTGCCCGGACCGGAATCGGCGATGCCTCGGACGGCACACGGCAGCATCGGCCAGCCGTCTTCCCGATGGAACGCCGTGAAGCGGCCGTGCTCGTAGCGGGCCAACTGCCCCGGGAACTGCGACACCCAGAGCGCCCCTGCGGCATCGACAAACAGCCGGATCACCTGGTCGTTCTCCAATCCGGGGGTCCGCGAATCGAAGACCGTGGACCGGACGCCATCGAACCGGACCAATCCGCGGAAGGTACCGAACCAGAGGTAGCCGTCCGGCGTCTGCGCCAGCGAGGTGACCGTGTTGTCCGGCAGGCCTTGCTCTGTCTGCCAGACATCGATCGTGTAGGCGTCGGCCGGAAGCGCGATCGCGCGGAGGACCGCGAAGGCGGCGGAGACGATGGCCACGCCGACGAACGCCGCCCGTCGGACCATGGGGAAGAGGCGCTCCCGGTGCGGGTCGGTCCTGCAGAGATGTCGCGCCGAGGTCCTCAAACCGGTCCTGGCTACAGCAGGGTTTTGTTGTCGAAAGCAAACTTGAGCAGGCTGTGGCTTCCGGTGAGCCGGAGCTTGGTGCTCATGTTCTGGCGGTGGGTGTCGATCGTGCGCGGGCTGAGGCCGAGCAGGTCGGCGATCTCCTTGGTCGTCCGGTCGGCGGCGATGAAGCGGAGGACTCGGCGCTCGGTCGGGGAGAGCAGGCCGAGGCCCGGCTTCTCCTTCCGGAGCGCGGCCGATTGGTCCCGGCGGCGGACCAACAGGCCCGCTATGGCCGGGCTGATGAAGCTGCGGCCCCCGAGGACGCCATGGACCGCGGAGAGCAGGTCCTCGACCGCGCTCTCCTTCAGCACGTAAGCGGACACACCGAGCGCCATCGCCTCGTCGAAGAGGTCCTCCGATTCGTGCATCGTCAACAGCACGAGCTTCACGTCGGTCTGCCTCTCTGCCAGGACCCGCGCGACCTGCAGGCCGCTGAGCTTGGGCATGTTGATGTCCAGGATGGCCACGGCGGGCCGGAGCTCCTCCACCAACCGCAACGCCTCCTCGCCGTTCGCGGCCTGTCCCGCGACCGCCAACGACGGGTCGCCCTCGATGACCTCGCAGAGCCCTTTGCGGTAGATCGGATGATCATCGGCGATGAGGACGGTGGATGGCGGGTTCATGATGGCAACGGCACGGTCGCCGGGACGCGGGCACCCTCGCCGGACCGGGCCTTGATGTCGACCTCTCCGCCGATCAGGCGGTGTGATCGGAAGTGGCGGACCGTTTTTGCGGAATCGTGCTCGGCTGTTTCTGCGAGTCGGACTTGGCTGGGCACGAGGAGATGCCGTGGCGTTTGGCAGGAGGCGGCACCTGCTGGTCTCCGAGCTGCGATGCCACGGAGTGCCATCTGCTCTTTGGAACAGATGGATCTGGAAAACAGGAACGGAACCCGCAAAGCTCCTGCTTTCCAGATTCCAACTCCGCCCCTTGTTTTCATCAGAGCAAGCCCGGCTCTGCCCCGGCAGGCTCATCCGAAAGGCTTCTAGCGCGCCTTCGCCGGCTTCAGATGGCGGTCGGCGAAATCGAGATACTGTTCCCAGTCGTAGGCCGTGAGCGCGTGTTTGCCGGTGCGGATGTGGTAGCCGAGCGTGCCGCCCACCGGGGTGTTGACCGGCGGCATCACGGCCGCGCCCAGACCGGACTTGCCGAGCAAGGCGTAGACCGGCTCCGCATGCTTCGTGGCAAGGAATTCTCCGCGCGGATCGGCCCACCGGTCCTCCTCGGCGCTGGCGACATACACCGGGCGCGGCGCGCCGAGGGCGATCAGCTCGTGCTGGTCCACCGGCAGGGCGGGGACGTCGTGGTTGTAGTCCTTGAACCGTCCGCAGAACCAGTGCGGGAAGCTCGTGTTGATGCGCCACACGGTCTCGCCGAACCACCGCCGCGCGAGCGCCGCGCCGCCTTCGCCGGATTCGTTGGCGACGACCATGGCGAACCGTTCGTCCTGGGCGCCGGCCCAGAGCGACGTCTTGCCGAGACGCGAGTGCCCGATGACGGCGACGTGCTTGCCGTCGATGGCCCGGTCGGTCTCCAGGTGGTCGAGCGCGCGGCTCAGGCCCCAGGCCCACGCGCCGATGGCGCCCCATCCGTCGGGAGCGAAGACATGGGCGGCGCCCTCCTTGGCCACCGCGCCGCGGAGGCCGGTCTTCCAACCGCCGTCGAAGTCCGCCTCGACGTCGCCGTAGTAGATGGTCGCCACCGCGTAGCCGCGGGCCAGGATCCGCTCGATCGGCCAGGCGGACGCGTCGCTGCCCCGGGACCTCTCGTTCGCGACGTGGTCGGTGACGCCGGTCTCCTTGCGGTTCTCGACCCAGCTCCGGGCGAGCGGCACGGCCGGATCGAGCGTGACCGCGTGGTTCCCGTTGAAGTTGTAGCCGACGAACGCCGGGACCGGGCCGGCGGCGCCCTTCGGCAGATAGATCAGCACGTCCATCGCCGGGCCCTTCGGGTCGGAGGTGAGCGGGACGCGGACGATCTTCCGCACCGCCACGCCGCCGAGGGCGTCCGCGGCGGTCGACAGCACCTTGCCCTTCGGGCGGGGCAAGCCCTTGGGCGTGCGGCCGTAGACGTGGGTGCGATAGAGCTCGAGGATCTCGGCGCGGCGTTGTCTCCACGCAGCCGCGTCCTGCACCGGCCGGCCGTCGGCGAAGACCAGCGGATCCGGCAGCGTGTAGGGCGGGACCTTGCTCTCGTCCTCGTTGCTGGGGATTACTTCGGCGGCGATGGCGCTCGACACGACCGCGAGCAAAGCGACCACGCGGAGCCAACTCAATCGGGGATCCATGTCCGGATCCTGGGAGGCGGAAGCCGCCCGGTCAAATCTCGGGATCGGAGGGCGGTGTCCAAATCTGGAAAGCAGGTAAGCAGGAAAACAAGCGAGGACGACAAGGAATCAAGGCTGCGGCTCCTGCTTTCCTGCTTTCCAGATTCCAATCAGGACCGCGCCCCGCTCTCCTCCTTCTCGTTGCTTTGCGCCTCCGCAACTTTGCCTGAGCCGCCTGCCCGCCCGCTCAGAGCAGATGCCCCATGCGCTTGCGCTTCGTGTCGAGATAGGCCGCGTTGTGGGGATTGGCCTTCACCCGGATGGGCAGCTGCTCGACGATCTCCAGGCCGTAGCCTTGCAGGCCGACGACCTTCTTCGGGTTGTTGGTCAGGAGGCGGATGGTCTTGAGACCGAGGTCGCAGAGCATCTGCGCGCCGACGCCGTAATCTCGGAGGTCCATCGGAAAGCCGAGCTTCAGGTTTGCGTCGACGGTGTCGAGGCCGCGCTCCTGGAGCTTGTAGGCCTGGATCTTCGCGGCGAGGCCGATGCCGCGGCCTTCCTGGCGCATGTACAGGATCACGCCGCGGCCCTCCTTCTGGATCCGCTCCATCGCCGCATGGAGCTGCGGCCCGCAATCGCACCGCCGCGACCCGAAGACATCACCGGTGAGGCACTCGCTGTGGACCCGCACCATCACGCCCGGCTGGCCGGCGACGTCGCCCTTCACCAGCGCGAGATGGTGGCCGCCGTCGATGTTCGACCGGTAGAGGTGCAGGTCGAAATCGCCGTGGTCGGTCGGCATGGTGATCTTCTCGATGCGCTCGACCAGCCGTTCGGAGGCGCGCCGGTGCTCGATCAGGGCCTCGATGGTGCAGATCTTCAGGCGGTGCTTGGCGGCGAACTTCCGCAACTGCGGCAACCGGGCCATCGTGCCGTCGTCGTTCATGATCTCGCAGATCACCCCGACCGGCCGGCAACCGGCGAGCGTCACGAGGTCCACCGCGGCCTCGGTGTGGCCGCTCCGCTGGAGCACGCCGCCGGCCTTGGCGCGCAGCGGGAAGATGTGGCCGGGCTGCACGAGATCACCGGCCGTCGCCCGCGGATCGGCGATGAGCTGGATGGTCCGCGCCCGGTCGGCGGCGCTGATGCCCGTGGAGATGCCCGACGCGGCGTCGACGCTGACCTGGAAGTCGGTTTTGAAGGATTCACGGTTGCGGGCGACCATCTCGGCGATGCCGAGCTGCTGGAGCCGTTCGCCGGTCGTGGGCACGCAGATGAGGCCGCGGCCGTGCTTGGCCATGAAGTTGACCGTCGCCGGCGTGGCCTTCTCGGCGGCCATCAGGAGGTCGCCTTCGTTCTCGCGGTCCGCGTCGTCGACCACGATGACCATCTTGCCCCGCTTGAGGTCGGCGAGGACGGCAGGGATCCCATCAAATTTCTGTGGACGCACGCCGCGCACGATAAACGGCGTCCGCAGGGTCGCCAAAGACAAACACGGCGCGTCCATTTTCCGCATCGCCGGTTCGGATAGGCTTCCCACCCTGCCGCCGGTCCCGATGACGGCTCGGGGACCGGTCTCCGGTGGACAGCCGTCTGCTCGGTCGGAGAAGCCGAAGAACAACCGTCGCGCCGGAACGCAATTGGAAGCTCGTTTTTTCCGAACGCTTCGCCCGCGAACGCCGTGTGGATGCCAGCACGACGCCGTGAAAGTCACGAACACCGCAAAGTATGCCTTCCTTGGCGTCGCCCCGAGCGGGCGCTACGTCTGGGGGTTGCCAGAGGAATCGGCCGCGCTCCACCACGGCCGCGCCCGGCCCGACGGCACCCCGCTCCCCTCCTTGCGCTACGATTTCGCGCCCGAATACCCGGACCTCCCTTACGAAGGCGGGCGGCAGCTCCTGATCGAGAAAGGGCAGCGAGCCAGCGACGGCATGCCGTGGGGCTTCGCCTTCGTCACCCAGGACAACCAGCCCGAGAACACCGGCCTGGACGACGGCGACGTCCTCGTGGCCGATCTAGGCCATCGCGAGAACATCGCGATTCTCGGACAATCCCTGGACACCCGGCCCGGCCTCTGGCGCTTCCGGCTAGATGACGACGCCCCCGCCCGCCGCCTCGCCACGATGGATAGGGAAAATAATTGCGCCGCCGACATCGCCGTGGCCCGGCAGGGCGTGTTCGTGCTCAACCTCATCAACCAGCGATACCTGCCCGAAGACGACCCGCCCCAGCTCACCGACCGCCTCGTGCGCTGGGACAAAGCGGGCTGGCACAAATGCCTCCTCGACCAGCCCATCGCCAATGCCGGCGGTCTCGCCGCCGACCCGCTCAGCCGCGATCTCTACGTCGTCCAGGGAGCCGCCTCCGTGACTCCGGACTCGAAACACCAGCGCATCCTCCGCCTCATCCCCACTGGCCCCGACCGCTACCACGTCGAAGTCATCGCCGATCAGTTCAACAAACTGAGCTGCGGCGGCGTGGCCTTCAGCGTTGACGGGAAACGAATGGTCATCACCGACAAGGGGAGCCGGGCCGTGGTGGTTTTGCGGCGGAAGCAGTAGGGCCGGACTCCAAGACCGAGTGGTGGAACTAGTCGCGCCCCGATCCTGATGGCCACACGACGACCGGCCTCGCAGCGCGCGGCCTTCCACCCGCCAAGTAGAACCTGGCGGGTAGACCGGCTCGCGCTGCGAGCCGATCGGTGGCACTTCTCGCGCTGCGAGAAGTGACGGCACACAGAGCGCCGCAACGAACCAGCGGACACCTCCGCCAACTGGACACCTCACCCGGACGCCCGCTCTGCGCGGGCTGTTTTGTCGCAG
>JANNAJ010000572.1:0-3247 GCA_031384285.1 Verrucomicrobiota bacterium | reverse complement strand
AATCTTTTTCCGGGTTCGGTCAGGTTCGGAACGCTGTCCGGTGTTCTTCCAACCCTCATCTACGCACCGCCCGCGCATGTTTACGGCTACGATGGCTTCACCTATCCGCTCGGACCTGGGCGCTGCTATCCATTCTCGTTTGTTATCACAATAAGCCCAAGTCCCGAACGCTCCCGTCCCGCTCTAGTAGCCGCGGCGTCGGCAGACAAAGTGGTGCCCAAGCTCCGGGGCCTGAACGGCCACCGCTACCGGGTCGAGCGGTCGGCGGACCTTACGGCGTGGGGTTTGGCCGGGGAGGTCACGGGCAACTTCACCGAGGTGGACCTCTCCCCCTTCCTCACCCTCGGCGACCAAGCCCAGTACCTCCGCGCCACTGACCTCACCCCGCAGTGAGGCTAGCTGGGGGCCGAAGCTGTCATGGCCTGTCGACTTATTGGCTTGGCGAGGAAAACCTGCGAAAATTGGCGGAAGGGGAGGGATTCGAACCCCCGGATGCCTTGCGACATCTCCTGATTTCGAGTCAGGTGCCTTTAACCACTCAGCCACCCTTCCGCTCGATCGGCCGTGCTGCGAAGCGCGGCCGTGTCCACGTTCGGACACGCGGACAGACCGATAATCGGCGAGAATCGGGCGGCTTGTAAAGGGTCTTGTCCGTCGTGATCCCGAAGAAAGTTCGTGCGGCTGAAAACCGGGGACTCAGCCCATCCGTCGGGAAACCGGACGGGCTGCCGCTCTCGATGCCGCTCAGGGGCCATTCGTCCTCCCGGTGAACGGTTCCTCCACCACGCCCAGCTGGGGCGCTCGGGCGGTCCGATCGCCAAGATAGCAAGAACCCAGAGCGATGATGCCGCCTCGCGTCTCACGCCCGATAGGGCCGCCGAGGTTCACGCAACCTCAGCGGGTGCGCCGTCCTGCGGCAGCGGAGTCCGCGCTTCTAGGTCGACGGCGGGCGCGTCCGGCGGCTCGATCTCGGGGATGAACTTCGCGTGGGTCTTCTCCAGGTACGCCCGTGAACTCTCTCGTCCGGCTTCGTAGCGCAGCGACTCGTTGATGAACTGCAACCGCGCCTTCGCCTTGGCGATGATCTCCGTCCACTCGAAGGCCCAGACCTGGATGTTCAGGGCACCATCGTCGAAAACGAGCCCCGGGCGCCGGTCCTTCTGCATCGCCTTCCTGCGGGCGTGGTCGTCCATCTCGTCTGAAACCACGATGAACCGCCAACGCGTCTTTTCCTTCAAGAATCGCGGATCTTGGGCAACGGCCATGGCATAGCTTTCCACTTGGCCCAGGATCTTGGAATTGATCGGCTGGGAAGGACGCTTCAACTCCACGACCAGATGGTCCCGCTCGTCTTGACGGGGCGCGACCGTGCGGCTGAACATCAGGTCCACCCGGCCTTGCTTGCCATCCTCGCGCTCCACGGGCTCAGGGTCTTCAGGGTCGCGCAGCTTGTTGAGATGCATCTGCAAGACCTCCTCCAAAGTCATCTCGCTGCCGGACAGGGCGAACTCCTCATCGAAAAGCCACGCCTCGGTCTCCAGGATTTTGTGGAGTTGGTCGCGTTCGAGGAGCTTCTTCTGGGTTGCCTTGTCGAAGAGGAGGTTCTCCAAGGCGATCAGGAAATCGAGGCGGTTGGCGACCGTCTTGGCGGAACTGATGATGTTGGACAGCGAGGTGACCTCCATGAGGTCCGACAGCGCCTCCTGCTCCTCCTTCTTCAGGTTCAGCGTCTCGGTGATGATGCGTTGCACCGAATCCGGGCTCTCTTGGACGGCCTGCGCCAGCAGCCGAAACATGAACCGCTTCGCTTTGTGGTCCGCCTCCTCGAAGGACGGCAGATAGGACTCCACGTTCACCGCCAGGATGTCGAACACCTGGCGCTCCGCCTCCTCCACCGGGTTCAGCGCATCCTTGGTCTCAAAGGGATAGATCCGCTCCCGCTTCCATCGTTCGACAATTTGGCTCTGGCGCTCGCTCAGCCGGCGGCGGAAGTGCGTCTTCACCGCCTGCCTCGCGGATTCCACGATGGCGGCCACATCCGGGTGCAGCTCGTCCAACGCCAACGCCCCCGTCTCTTCCAGTTCCCGGAAGTGTTCGCTCTTCACGTAGACCGTGAACTCGAAGCCCGGTGCCCGGACCTTTTTCCCCATGTCGGTCTCGTGCAGGGAAACCCCCGAGGCATCGCAGAGATGGACGACCCGCTCGGTCGGCATCTGCCATTCGATGATGGTGACCGCCACGCGGGTCGTCCGTCCGTCCGCCAGCGTCACGTCGTCCAGCAACAGGTCCTTCTTCGCGACCTGCAACGCACTGGGGTCCACCCGCGCGCCGTCGTAGTCGATGCGGACATCCGGATATTGGCTGAGGTAGGCGGCGAACAGCTTGGCCAGCTCTTCCCGGGCGCGTTCGCCCTGCAAGGAACCCAAGCTCTTCTGGATCCCTGTCACCACCACCTCCGTGCCGGTGGTCTCCGCGTCGGCCGGCACCGGATCCGAGAACTCGATGTCGGTCAGCGCATCGGCCCGGCCGGACACTTGGTAGCGCCTCCGTCCTTCGGACGAGTCGAAAACGGTGTCCCACACGACGTGGTTGCCCAACGAGAACGCTTTGAACCGTCCCTGGCCGTTCTTGCCGTGCAATGCCCGACCGCGCTCACGGACCTTTTGCCTCTTCCACGAGTCACCCAGCGCGCCGAACAGCGTCTGGACATGGGAATGATGGATCCCGTGGCCGTTGTCCAAGATCCGGATGGCCTCGAGACCATCGAGGCCGTTCATCTCCAGACGGACGGACACCTGGTCCGACCCGGCATCGAGACCGTTCCAGACCAGCTCGGACACCGCTTTGATGGGCGCGGCGGTGGCGAGCCTCTCCAAGAAGTCGCGTTTGGCTTCGATGTTGATCTTGTTCATGGGGCGTTCAGGTGTGTCGGGCACGGACGAGAGGACATTCCTGCATCATGCCGCCGTGCGGTAGGGTCTGGGCCGCAAGCCGGCAGGAAGATAGAGGGGATGGACCGGGGTCTCGCCGTCCTTTGCAAGCCTCAGATAGCTGAGCCCCTTGTGGCGACGAAGCAATTCCACCAGTTCTCTTCCGCGGTTCCGGAGAGCCTTCGGTGGCTGACCGAACGCCAGGAGGATCTTCTCGGCCTTTGCCGCCATCTCCAGGATCGCCTTGTCGTTCTTCGGGCCGACCGGGTCGGCCACCTCCAGCAGCCTGTCTTTGTCGGTGGCACGGTAAGCGTGGA
>JANNAJ010000465.1:0-22385 GCA_031384285.1 Verrucomicrobiota bacterium | reverse complement strand
CTGCGGGACGTTGACGCTATGGGTCGCCTTGTCGCGTTTCTCGGTCTCGAAACGGAAGCCGTGCTTGGCGCAGACCTTGATGGCGAACTCGGCATCGACGGTCTGCGTGACCGTGGCGAACACGCCCATGCTCATGAGGTCGGCGATGACCTGGAACGGCTTGCGGGACATCTTCTCCGCCAACTCGCGGACCAAGATGGGCGGCCGCATGATGATGAGCGGAGCATTGGCTGCGACGTTGACCCTCGGTGCCGCTGGACGTTGGGGAGTCGGTGCGGGCGCAGGTCCCCGTTGACCGTAGGGCTGGAACGGGCCGCGCTGCTGTCCCTGGGGGCCGCGGCCCGGAGGACCACGCCGGTCATCGGCGCGTACGGGAGGACGGTTGGGTGCGGGAGCGGCCGGCCGCGCATCCGAACGGCTGGCGGGACGGGCGAAATTCTTGAGGTCGACGCGACCGACCAACTGTCCGATCTGGGTCTTGGGCGGCACAGGCGGCACAGCGGGCGACGACGCCACGGGAGGCACGGCAGCGGGCTGCGGGGCCAGCGCGGTGGTCGGAGCCACGGGAGCGCCGGTGGCGATGAGTTCCACAGGCGAAGGCGATATCTCTTGGGTGCGGGACGTTTCGTCCGAAGGCGGCTGGTGGGAGGCATCGCCCCCCCCCGACGGTGCGGCCTCTGGGGCAAGCTCCGCAGCAGCGGGGATCTCCGGCACGCGCACCGGCTCGGGTTCCGGATCGGCAGGCACCTCGACGACGGGGAGCACCGGGCGGACGATCATGACCGGCACCTCCGGCTCAGGAGCCGGTGCAGGCGCGGCGGCAGCGGCGAACGGCAGCAGCTGCTCGCGGAGGTACTCCGCGGTGATCTTGTCGAGCGAGCTCGATGGAACCTTGGCGGCGGTGATGCCCAGCTCCTTGGCCTTGGCGATCACGGCCTTGCTCTCCAAGTTCAGATCCTTGGCGATCTCGTAGATACGGACGGGCATAGCGATTCTTCCTGCGGACTCGGCCACCCTTCACCGGCTTTTCCATGCCGGTGCTGTGCGGGGCGGCCGCTGATGACCGATGACTGCTGATCAAGAAACCGGAGCATCGCCGGTCCCGATGGTCACAGCATCGGACGATCCGGCGTTCCGGCGTAGCATCTCTCCCTTGGCGGCTTCCAGGATGATCGACGCTGCGGCCCCGATCTCGGGGACCGCGGCAAGGTCGGCGACCTCCGCGTCGAGCAGGTCCTGCACGCCGTGGAAGCCGATGTTGACCAGCACCCGGGCGTGTTCCTCGCTGATGCCGGGCACCGCGGCGAGCTCATGCACGGCATGGTCGACCTTCGCCTCGAAACCGTTCACATCGGCCTCGGCCTCGATGTCGATCTGCCAACCGATGAGCCGGGACGCGAGGCGCGCGTTCTGGCCGCGGCGGCCGACGGCAAGGGCGAGCTGGTCGGGCGTGGTGAGGACCAAGAGACGTTTGCGCGCCTCGTCCACCTGGATGGACTTGATACGGGCAGGATCCAGGGCCTTGGTGGCGAGGGCCTTGATGTCGGTGGACCAAGGGATGATGTCCACCTTCTCGTTGTTCAGCTCGCGGACGATGTTCTTCACCCGCTGGCCGCGCAACCCGACGCACGCACCGACAGGATCCACTTTGGAATCGCGGGAGTAGACCGCGATCTTGGTGCGGAAACCCGGTTCCCGGGCGACCGCGCGGATCTCGATGGTGTTGTCGTTCACTTCCGCCACCTCGAGCCGGAACAGCTTGAGCACGAAATTGGGGTCGGCACGCGAGAGGATGATCTCGGGGCCGTGGGGCGTCATCTCGACCGCCTTCACGAAGCAACGGATGCGCTCGCCGACCTGGTACTCCTCGGTCGGGACGCGCTCGCGGTTCGGCATGATCGCCTCGAACTTCCCGAGGTCCATCACCACGTCGGAACGGTCGAACCGCCGGACGGTGCCGCTGACGATGTCGCCCACGCGGTCCTTGAACTCGTCGTAGATCATCGCCTTCTCGGCCTTGCGGACCTGCGACATCAACGCCTGCTTGGCGTATTGCGCGGCGATGCGACCAAACCCGGCCGGGGTGACCTCGACGTCGATCTCATCCCCGACCTTGGCATCCGGGAACTTGGCGCGGCGTGCGTCGAACACCGACATCTGGTCGTGCTTCGAGACGACCCGTTCCGTGACGACGAGCCTGGCCCAGGCCTTGATGTCTCCGGATTTCGGGTCGATGGCGACGCGCAGCTCGCGAGCGGGCCCCACGGCCTTCTTCGCCGCGGCCAACAAGGACTCTTGGACAGCGTTGAGCAGGACATCTTTGGTGATGCCCTTCTCTTTCTCCCAATACTCTAAGACTGCCAAAAACTCAGCGTTCATACGTCAGCGTCCTGGCCCCTTTCGGGGTAACAAAAAAGCCGGTTTGAAAACCGACTTTTTGCACGGCGGCGAGAGCCAGCCAGTAAAACGTTTACGACCGGACGCTAGGTCTGAGCGATGGGAAGCGTCAAGCTTGCATTACTTTATGTCTGGTCACCGATGGGCCTCGGCGATCCCGGGGCTCGACGAAGACCGCTCCGGACCAACCCCGGCAGACCCGGGGCGGAGACGCCGCCCCCCCCATGGAAACGCTCATCTGACGGCTCAGCAGCCACCCCCAGGGCGCCAGATCAGCCCTTGGTCAGGACGCCGTCCAAGTTCAACAGGACGTTCGCGACAGTCGTCCAAGCGGCGGCATCGGCCGGAGCCAGACCGTCCGGCAACGGCCCCAACGGGACCGTCCCCAACTTGGCCGCCTCGTCGACGCGCGCGCCGTAGGCATCCCGCTCCTGCTCGAAAAGCCGCACCAGCGCCGCGACCTGGCCATCGGCCACCGGACGGGCGAGCACTTTTCTCAGGCCACGGGCGACACGGTCGGCGACGGTGCCGTCCCCAAGCGCCAGATCCCTCCCGAGGGCTTGGGCGCATTCGACGAACACCGGGTCGTTCAAGGTCACGAAGGCCTGCAACGGGGTGTTGGTCGGCAACCGGCGGACGGTACAGCTCTCGCGGCTCGGGGCGTCGAACGCCGCCATGCTCGGATACGGCACGGTGCGCCGCCAAAAGGTGTACAGCCCGCGCCGATACCGGTCTTCCCCGCTGCTCGTGCGCCAGGTGCGCTCGCCGTTGAACGCAGCCCGCCACAAGCCGTCCGGTTGCGCCGGATAGACGCTCGCGCCACCGACCTTCCGGCTGAGAAGGCCGCTCAGGGCCAAAGCCTGATCGCGCACTCCCTCGGCATCGAGGCGCCGGCGCGGCGCGCGGGCATAGAAGCGGTTCCGGGGGTCTCGCTCCAAGAGGGCCGGGGTCACCACGGACGACTGGCGATAGGTCGCCGACAGGACGACGAGCTTCAGAAGCCCCTTGAAATCCCAGTCCAACGCCGGCGCGTGATCAGGATCTGCCGCCCCGGCGACGGGCTTCTTCGCCTGGAAGGAGACCGCGAGCCAATCCAACAAGTCACGGTCGGCAGGCAAAGTGCCCTGGGTACCGAAATCTTCCTCGGTCTCGACAAGTGCTTGGCCCATGAGCTGTGCCCAGAACCGGTTGACCATCACCCGGGCGGTGAGCGGGTTCTCCTGAGAAGTGAGCCACGCCGCGAGACCGAGCCGGTTCGTGGCCGCGCCGGAGGGCCAGGCGTTGAAGGCCGCCGGCACAGCGGCCGCGACCTCGTCGCCCGGCACGAGGTAGTTGCCCTTGCTCAGCACGCGCGTCACACGTCGGTGGTCTTCGGCGTTCTCCTTCATCACCGGCATCGGGGTGCCCTTGATCCCGTCGAGCTCGGTGCGGACCTGCGCGATCTGCGCGGCCAAGGGGCCCTTGGTCTTCGAGGTCGGACGGAACAGGTCCGCCAGCGCCTTCCGCTGCGCCACGGTCCGATGCGCCGCGGGCACGTCGAGCGCCGTCTGGACCGCCGCGGACCAGATGCGCACCGGCGCGGCCTGCGCGGTGGCCGACAACCGGAACCGCCCGAGCGTGAGCTGGTCGCCGTGGCCCTGCTTCAGGATGAACACCAGTTCGACCTCGCCGTCCGCCGTCAACTGCTCCGCGAGCTCGAACCCCAAAGTGTGGGGCTTGCCGAGAGAACCGCCGACCGCCCAGCCGGTGCCGCCGTCCTTGTCGATGGCTCGCGCCGCGTCGAACCCGCCCTGCTCGTGGTCCGCGCTCGCGGCGCGGAGAGACAGCGACCGTGCCGCGTTCGGACCGAACCGGGCCGTCGGCATCGGCGCGGCCTTGACGTCACCGCTCCAAGCCGGACGACGTGACGCGTCCAACACCACGATCCGGCTCTCGCCCAGGAGACCCCCCCCGGAATCGGTGCGGTTCCAGAGCACGACCTCATCGACGGGCACCTCCGACCCGAGGTCGACCTCCCACCACGGATCGGTCTCGACGTCGGTGTGCGAGACCGAGTTGGAGACGTGATAGCTCCCGTCGGTGTTGCCGTCCTTCGCCCGGGCGGCGTCGCCCCCGAACGCGGTGCTCGACTGCTTTGCCTGCCCGCGCAAGGCGAGGTTGTCGGGGCCGGAGAAGACCTGGACCTCGGCCAACATCAGGTGCCGCGACTTGCCCGGCGCCTCGACCCGCACGAACCGGCCCTTCACCGGCGGCGCGCCGGTGCTCCGGACCGTCGCCCGCACGTCCTGCAAAACGAAGTTCCCTTCCCCTTCCTTGCGCCCGGGTCCGTTCTTCGGGAGCGATCCATCGGTCAATGCTTCGAGCCGGAACGCCGTGAGGCCGGATGCCTTCGTCCGGGTCGTGACCGTGTAGGTGTCCTTCGCCGGAGAAGCTCCGGAGACGAGCACCGAGCCGTCGTCCTGCACGGCGAATGCCGGCGCGTTCGTGGCCGACGACCTGACCGAGACCGGCGTGAGCACCTGCCAGGCGACGGGCCGGGCAGCGACCTCCGCCCAAGCCTCGAGCTCGGTGTCGAACGCCGCCGCCGGAGCGAGGTGATCGGCTTCCAGCCGAGCGAGCTGGGATCCCAGCGCGGCGCGACGGGTCTTGTCGGAGGCCGAGAGCAGCGGCAGCGTCGGTCGCTCGTCCGGTTGGTCGTTGTCCTCGGTCTGGTTGAAGAACGCGTAGAACGAGTAGTACTCGCGCTGGGTGATGGGATCGAACTTGTGCGTGTGGCACTGGGCGCAGCCCATCGTCAGGCCCATCCAGACCTGCGCGGTGACGTTCGCCCGGTCCTTCACCGCGGCGACGCGCCATTCCTCGTCCTCGGTCCCGCCCTCGGTGTTGGTCATCGTGTTCCTATGGAAACCGGTGGCGGTCCGCTGCTCATCGGTGGCGCCCGGCAGCAGGTCGCCGGCGATGACGTCGCGGGTGAACTCGTCGAACGGCTGGCCGCGGTTCAGGGAGTTGATCAACCAATCGCGCCACGGCCAGATGTTCGGCCGGAGCGGATCGCTGCCGTAGCCGGACGAATCGGCGTAACGCGCGAGGTCCAGCCACACTCGCGCCCAGCGTTCGCCGAAATGGGGCGATGCGAGCAACCGATCGACCAGCCCTTCGTAGGCTCCGGACGAACGGTCGGTCACGAAGGCGTCCACCTCTTCCGGCGAAGGCGGCAACCCGGTCAGGTCGAGCGAAAGCCGTCGGACCAGCGTGTGGCGGTCGGCCTCCGCCGACGGACGCAGGCCGTTCTGTTCCATCCGCGCGAGGATGAACCGGTCGAGCCCGTTCCGCGGCCAGGCCGCTTGTCGCACAGCCGGCAACGGCGCGCGCCGCGGCTTCTCCCAGGCCCAGTGCGGCGTGTAACGGCCGCCCTGCGCGACCCATCGGCGCAGCAGGTCGACCTCCTCCGGCTTGAGCGGGTTCTTCGTCTCGGGCGGGGGCATCACGTCGTCCGCGTCATGGGTCGTGATGCGCTTCACCAACTCGCTCGAGGCGATGTCGCCGGGGACGACCGGACGTCCGCCTTTGTGCTCCTTGATGGCCTCTTCGAAGGAATCGAGCCGTAGCTTCGCCTTGCGCGAGCCTTCGTCCGGCCCATGGCACTGGAGGCATTTCGCCGAGAGGATCGGACGGATCTGCGCCGAGAAATCGACCGCTTCACCCGGACCGGCCGCGGGACCCGCCGGCTTCGACGACGCCAGAGCGACCACGGCGGTGAGCACGGAAAGCAGCGCGGAGGAGAGAGGCGACTTCATCATGGCGGCGAGGGAAGGATAACGCCCGTCGCGAGGACTTCAACCGCCGACCCGATACGGGCGACGTCGCTCGACGCACGTCAACCGCAGCATCGACAACTCGCTCCGCCGCCTCGACCGTGCTCATACGTCCGCGCCATGCCCGCCCCCTTGCTCGAACTCCGCGACCTGCAGGTCGACTTCCGCGTCGACGACGCCTGGGTGCGCGCCGTGGACGGCGTGTCGCTCACCATCGCCGCCGGCGAGACTCTCTGCCTGGTCGGCGAGAGCGGCTGCGGCAAGAGCGTCACCGCGCTCAGCATCGCACGCCTGTTGCCGACGCCGCCGGCCCGATACGCCGGCGGCCAGGTGCTGGTCGAAGGGCGCGACACCTTGGCGATGTCGGACAAGGAGCTCCGGTCCGTCCGCGGCGGCACGGTCAGCTACGTCTTCCAGGAGCCGGGCGCGTCGTTGAACCCGGTGATGCGGATCCGGGACCAGATCAAAGAAGCGTTGCGTCTCCACCGACCGGAGCGCGCGGACGACGCCGAAGTGGTCCGGCTTCTCAAGCTCGTCGGGATCCCAGCTCCCGAGAGCCGGATGCGGGACCATCCGCACCGGCTCAGCGGCGGGATGCAGCAGCGCGTGATGATCGCGATGGCGTTGGCCACGGAGCCCAAGCTGCTCGTCGCCGACGAGCCGACCACCGCGCTCGACGTGACCATCCAGGCGCAGATCCTCGAGCTGCTGCTCGACCTGAAACGGCGGACGGGGATGGCGATCCTGCTGATCACCCACAACCTCGGCATCATCGGCGACATCGCGGACCGCGTGGCGGTGATGTACGCCGGACAAGTCGTCGAACTCGCCCCCGCGCAGGAGCTGCTCCGGCACCCGTTGCACCCTTACACGAGGGCGCTGATGCGGAGCGTGCCCGAGCTCGGACATCCCGTGCCCCGGTTGACGACCATCCCGGGCGTCGTTCCGGGAACAGGACGATGGCCGGCAGGTTGCCGTTTCGCACCGCGTTGCCCGATCGCCAGGCCCGGGTGCTCGGTGACGATGCCCGGGTTGTCCGAGCCGGAGCCAGGACACCAAGTACGATGTCCGTTCAGCGACGCGGCAAGCACGTGAATCCGGCACAGCGCCCTCTCGCTCTTTCTCGCACGCTCTGGCAATCGAAGGATCCGATGGTGCCGGCATCTCAGCCCCGACGCCGCGATTCCGTGACCGAGGACAATTGCCGGCGCAGCCCCGACTGCACGGCATGCAGCGCGTGCCCGATCCCGGCACCGAACCCTATTCCGTAGCTCAGGCCCCACAGCAGCTTGCCGGCGTTGCCGCCGTAAAGTTCGTGCAAAGCACCACCAAAAAAGTATCCTGCGAGGTTGCCGACCGCGAGGCCGACCATCATCGAAGGCCACGCCCGCCACGCGCCGAACATCCCGCACAAGCACGCGCCGAACGCCGCGACCCCGGCGAGCGCCCCGAAGATCTCGCCGAAGCGATCGGGCGACGCGAACCACGCCGCCATCCAGACGACGCTGTAGGCCATGAACGCGATGGCGAAACCGCCGTAGAACCGCCGTCCGCTGCCCGCCCCGATGACCAACCGCCCCAACAAACCGCCCGATCCGGCGACGAATATCGCGGCCCAGGCGAGGTAGGCGCCCGCTTCGCCGAGGTGGGAATAGAACCAGCGTCCGGCATACGCCCAGCAGGCGAAGACCAGGACGCTCACCGCTCCGAAGCCCAATGCGCCGCCCGCCACCGAACCGGGCCAGCCCGGCACGCGCAGCGGCCGATCGGAGGTGAGGATCCGTCCGAGCACGAGGTCAGCAGCGAGGCCGATGAAGCGCATCAAGGCGGGATCGTCGCGGTTTCCGGCGAAGTGGCAAGGACCATGGGCCGTCTCCCGACCGCTTGCCCTCGCGCGGGTCCGATAGGCACTGTGCCCCGGCAATGAAGTCCGCGCGCATCCTGATGTGCCTCCTCGCTCTGGCCTGGTGGAGCGCCGCCGCGCCCGCGCCGTCCACGCGGACACAGCGCTCCGGCAAGAGCCTGATCGGCGGACGTATCCACACCGACCTCACCGCTTGGGCGGCGGCGAACGGCTTCACGGCCCGCTGGAACTCGCGCGCCGGCGAGCTGCGCCTGACGAACCGCTGGGCCAAGCTGCTCTTCAAGGCCGACACAAAGCGGATCGCGATCGACGGCTCGAATGTGTGGCTCTCCTACCCGTTGCTCAGGACCGGCGAGCGGTTGCACATCTCGCAGGCCGACGAGGACGCGGTCCTCCACCCGCTGCTGAACCCGCCGCGGCTCGCCAAAGGCGACAAGGTGGCGACCGTCGCCATCAGCGCCGGCCACGGCGGCAAGGACCCGGGCAACCTCGAAGGCGACCGGCAGGAAAAGGTCTATACCCTCGCGCTCGCGCTCGAGCTCGAACGCCAGCTCCAGCGTGCCGGGCTCCGCGTCGTCCAGGTCCGCGACCGCGACAAGTTCGTCGCGCTCGAAGAACGGCCGGCCATCGCCCGCGCCCGCGGGGCCGACGTCCTGCTCTGCCTCCATTTCAACGCCTCGCCCGGCGGCGACGATGCCCAAGGGTTGGAGACCTATTGCCTGACGCCGGCCGGCGCCAGCTCCACCAACGACCGGGGCCAGCACAGCGGCGGCCCGCACCCGGGCAACCGGCACGACCGCGAGAACATCAACCTCGCCTACCTCATCCACCGTTCCGTGCTCGGCCAGCTCGAACTCGAGGACCGCGGGGTCCGGCACGCGCGCTTCAAGGAGATCACCTTGGCGACGATGCCCGCGGCCTATCTGGAGGGCGGCTTCATGAGCAACCGCGAGGACGCCAGGAAGATCTACAGCGAGGCCGGTCGCGTCCGCTACGCGGGCGCCATCGTGGACGGCGTGCTCGCCTACAAGCGCCTCGTCGAACGCGGCCAACCGGAGTGAACGGCGGCTGCTTGCGCGCCGCAGGATCCGCGGCACCCTCATCGCCTCATGAGCATCGCCACCCGCACCGGAGACGCCGGCCACACCGGCCTGATGTACAACCGCCGCGTCGCCAAGTCGCATCCCCGCGTGGAGGCCTACGGCAGCGTGGACGAGCTGAACGCCGCCCTCGGCCTCGCCCGCGCGCATTCGGAGGCCCCGTTCGTCCGCGACAACCTGCTCCTCGTGCAGCACGACCTGGTCACGCTCATGGGCGAGCTGGCGACCGGCGTCGAGGACCTGCCACGCTATGTGAAGGACGGTTTCGGGCTGGTCACGCCGGAGCTCACGGCCAAGCTCGACCGCTGGGTCGCGGAGATCGAGGCGCAGAGCATCTCGTTCAAGGGCTGGGCCACCCCGGGCGCGACGGTCTGCTCCGCCGCGCTCGATGTCGCGCGGACGACCTGTCGCCGGGCGGAACGCCGCGTCGTCGTCATCCACGAGGCCGGCCAGCTGGAGAACCCGGAGGTCATCATCTACCTCAACCGCCTGAGCGACCTGCTCTGGCTGCTCGCCCGGTGGGTGGAGACCCACGCTGCCGCCAAGTGAAACCGCGGCCCTGGCATCACGCACTCGTCCGCGCCGATCATCCGAGTCAACCTGACACCGACATGGCGGAACCGACCGACCCCGCGCCCGAGGGATTCTTCCGGCAGCTCACCGACCGTTTCGTCTTCGTCGAAGTGGTCTTCCTTCGGCGAGGCGACGCCTTCGAGCTGCGCCACTTCGCCGACATCGATGCCGAAGCCGGCTCGTTGGCGGCGATCGATGTCGCCGGCCTACGTGCTCTGGCGCAGACGACCTGCGATGGAGCGTTCCGTCCGAACAAGGCCGCGCCGAACCTGCGGCGCGGTTGGCGGAGCGAGGTCCCGGATCCGGCGCGGATGGAGGCCGCGCTCCGTCATCTTTATCCCGGTGGCCTTGCCGACTGGGCCGCGGCGCGCTCGGGCTCTCCGCCGGTGACGCACTACCGCGAGACCGCTGCGCGCCAGACCGGGCTCTACCGGATCACACAGATCTTGCCCGACGCCTTGGCGGCTAAGGCCACCCGCGCCTGTTGTGACGCGGGTTCCTGCCTGCGTCGACGGCTCTGGACGGCGCCCGGCGCGGAGGCCGATCCGGAGGCCGCGAAATCGGCCCTGCCCTGCCTGGAGCCCTGCGCGCTCCTGCTCGACCTCGCACGCCGCGCGATGAAGCTGGAGCAGGGACCGAAGGCCGGTCTCCAGGTCGCTGAAGACGACGTGCCCGCCTTGGTCCACGCGTTGAGGACCGCGCTCGCCCATCCGGATCCGGAAGTCCGCGAAGGCGACTCGGGCTCGCCATCGAACCCGCGGCGGCTACGGCTTCTCTTGGAGAAGCTGGGACCGCTGATGCCCGCGGCCGAGGTCGTCGAGGAGGCGGCCTGACCGGCGGGGCTCAGGGCACCACCGGTGCGGCGGTCGGCTTCTTGGCGTCGCCTTTCACCTTCTCGGTGTAGGTGATGACACCGGCGCCCAGGATGATGAGCAGCACGCCGCACCAGCGAAGGCCGCTGACGTGCTCGTGGAGGAACAGCTTCGCCGCCAGCGTCGTCAGCACGAAGCTCAGCGCGGTGAGGGGCCAGATGAAGCTGACGTCGCCGCGCGACATGAGGAACAGCAGGCAGCCGAAGAACCCCGCCTCGAACGCCACCCCGAGCAGGATGTTCCGGTTGGTCGCACCGCGACCGACCAAGCGCAGGAGCTCGCCGGGGTCGACCTGCGGCATGTCGCCGATCTCCTTGATGCCCTTGCTCAACAGGACGACCCCGACCGCTTCCATCAGCAGCCCGAAGCAGAGCACGGTGAGCAGGCGGATCATAGGTCGGAATACCGGATGAGCTCGATGCCTCGCTGGCGGATGAGTTCCCTCACCTTCGGGCTGACGAGGGCCTCCAGCTCGTGGACATGCTCTGCCTCGTCGGGATGGCAGAAGACCTCGAATGTGCCCGGGAACAGGTTCTCGATCAGGCGCAGGAGGTACTTCTCGTCCATCCGGCCGTTCTGGAGCAGGCCGAAGGTCAGGTCGGCGTGCTTGATGCCGCGGCGGGCGAGCGCAGGCGCCGCGCCCGACGAGAGTTTGTCGAAGATGAACGCGTGGCTGGCCCGGTAGAGATAATGTCCGGCCGCGAGACGGAGATTGATCATCAGCGGCTCACGCGTGAGACGCATCGCCCGGATGCCCCATGCGCGGTAGTGCTTCTTGATGTGCCCGAAGACCACCGGGTGGAGGTGGAAGTGCAGATGCCCGTTCAGATGGTCGAGCGCCAGGCCCGCGGTCCGGAACTCCCGGAACTGGGCATCGATCTCCTGCTTGAGGTACAGGTGCAGGTCGCGGTTGAAGTAATAGCGCATCCCGGTGCGGACCGGCCGGTCGTCGAACTGGAACCGCTGGTCGACGACGCCGATGATCTCGCTGGGTTTGAGCGTCGAGCGGCCGTTGATGAGCGTGAGATGGAGGCCGATCGCGAGCGAAGGGTTCTCCTTGGCGAGCGCCACCGCGTTGTTCGCGGCGTCGCCGTTCACCATCAGGCTGGTCGACGCCAGGATGCCCTCGCGATGGGCCCGCACGATGGCACGGTTGGCCCCGTGGGAGATGCCGAAGTCATCGGCGTTCACGATCAGGCGGATGCGGGGGTCGAACGGTTCAGGCGCCATACGCGGCGAAGGGGATCCCCGTCTTCACCCGGCACCACGCCAGGAAGACCAGGGCAAGTTTGTGGCCTTTGCCGAGACGGACCGCCTCGTCGCCGAGCACCGGGAACCGCCGCTTCTCGATCCGGCGGAGCAGTCGCCAATAGACGGTGCCCATCAGTTCCGCGGCGACCATCGACTGGCGGTCCGCCGGCGGGAGCAGCGTCCGCGCGCGGGCGTAGAACTCGCGGGCCCGGCCGGCGAGGCTGGCCGCCAACGCCTCGAACCGGTCGGACGAGCGCCGCGCGAGGATCTCCTCCTCGGTGACGCCGAAGCGGGACAGCTCCGACCGCGGCACGTAGATCCGGCCGCGCGCGGCGTCTTCGCCGATGTCGCGGAGGATGTTGGTCAACTGGAGCGCCTTGCCCAGGGCGTCCGCGTACTCGCGGCAACGGGGATCGGTGTAGCCGAAGATCTCGATGCTCAGCAGACCGACGACGGAGGCGACCCGGTAACAATAGCCCTCGAGAGCGGACGGATCCGCATAACGGTCCTGGTCGAGGTCCATCTCCACGCCCTCGACGAGCTCGGCGAAGAGATGGAACGGCAGCTTGTGCTCGACGATGAAGGGCTGCAGCTCCCGATTCACCTGGAACTCCGGCGCGCCGCCTTCGCAGGCCTTGCGGATGTCCTCTCGCCACGCGGCGAGCTGCTCGCGGCGTTTCGCCAGCGGCACGGAATCCTCGTCGGCGACGTCGTCGACCTCGCGGCAGAACGCGTAGAGGGCGCTCATCGCGGCCCGCTTCCGCGCGGGGAGGAGCACGAAGGCGAGCGCCAGGTTCGAGGCGCTCTTCCGCGTGATCTGGTCGCAGGTCTCGGTGCTCACAGCGGCGGTCGCAGTTGGTCGCCGGCCCCGAGGGGCGGAAGTCCGCCGGTCTCCGAAAGGGTCGGGTTGCGCGGCCGATGCGTCTCACGGCGGCGGCGGCGACGGCCCGATGCCTTGACGGCCTCCCCGTCGGTCGTCGGCTTCGACGCCGCGGCCTTCTTCTCGAGCAGACGACCGCGTTCGCGTCGCCGGGCAGGTTTGCGCAGGAACACGGCCCAGAGCAGCAGGACCGCCAGCACGACCAGCGCGACCGCGATCACCGGCAACGCGCCACCCAACGTATGGCGCGCACCGGCATCCAGCCCGGTCGGCAACTGGATGTCGGACGCGACCGCCGACAGGATCGGGATGTCCCCCACGAAACGCATGCTGCCGCGCAGCTTGCGGCTCACTCCGCTTCGTCGTCAACGCCGCCGTCCACCTGGAGGCTCAACCGGCTCATCCGATAACGGAGGGCATGGCGCGACAGGTCGAGCTGGGCGGCCGCCTTGGTCAGGTTGCCGCCGCTCCGGTTGATGGCCGCCAGGATCAGCTCCCGCTCGAACTGGACCAAGGATTCGCTCAGGGCACCGGTCGACCCGCCGCCCGCCCCGGCCGCCGGGACATCGCCCTGCCGCAGCCGGGATTCGACCTCGAAATCGGGCAGGCTCGCCGGACGGATCTCGTCGGCGGTCTCGAGGATCACCGCGCGCTCGAGCACGTTCCGCAGCTCGCGGACGTTGCCCGGCCACGAATGGGCGAGCAGCGCCGACTTCGCCGGCTCGCTGATCCCCTTGATGTTCCGCCCGAGCCGCAGGCAGAAGTGCCGCAGGAAATGGAGCGCCAGAAGCGGGATGTCCGAGGTCCGCTCGCGCAACGGCGACGGGCGGAACTGCATCACGTTCAGCCGGTGGAACAGGTCCTCGCGGAACTCGTTCTTCCGGATGGCGTCCACGATGTTGCGGTTCGTGGCGGCGATGAGGCGGACGTTGACCCGCAGCTCCTGCGTCCCGCCGACGCGCGTGAACGAGCCGTCCTCGAGGAAGCGGAGCAGCTTCGCCTGCAACGGCCGGCTCATGTCGCCGATCTCGTCGAGGAAGATCGTGCCCCCGTCGGCTTCCTCGACGTGGCCGCGCTTGGTCCGGTGAGCCCCGGTGAACGCGCCCTTCTCGTAGCCGAAGAGCTCGCTCTCCAGCAGCGTCTCGGGGATCGCGGCGCAGTTGAGACGCACGTAGGTCTGGCCCGCGCGGCGGCTGAGCGAGTGGACCGCCCCGGCGATCAGCTCCTTGCCCGTGCCGCTCTCACCGAGGATCAGCACCGTGGCATCCGTCGGCGCGACGGTCTGGATGAGCTGCCGGAGCTCGCGCATCTTGGGCGATTCCCCGATGAGATGATCCAACCGGTAGGCCTCGCCGGCCCGCGCCTTGAGCGCGGCGTTCTCGGCGAGCAGCTGGTGCCGCTCGGCGCAGCGGGCGACGGCGTGGCTCAGCTCGTCGGGATCGAACGGCTTGGCCAGGTAATCGATCGCGCCGTTCTTGATCGCCTCGACGGCCAGTTTCGCCGTTGCGTAGGCCGTCATCATCAGGATGGGCAGGCCGGGCTTCTTCTTCGCCGCCTCCTTGAGGAACTCGTAGCCGCTCATGCCGCCGAGCCGGGCATCGGTGATGACCATGAAGAGGTCCTCGTCGCCGAGGATCTTCAACGCGGCTTCTGCCGAGTCCGCCAACCGGACCTCGTACCCTTTTCCTACAAGAGTCGTCTCGAGCGTCAGACGCATGTTCTTCTCGTCATCCACGACGAGCAGCGGGGGAAGTTTCATTTTCGGATACGCATCAACGATCGGGCGGGCAGCTTGACGGTGAACGTGGTGCCTTTGCCAAGCTCGGATTCCACGGACACGGTGCCGCCGTAGATCTCGGTGTTGTGCCTCACGATGGCGAGACCGAGTCCGGTGCCCTTCTCCTTGGTCGTGAAGTAGGGCTCGAAGAGCTTCTCGATCTGGTCCGGGCGGATGCCCGGGCCGGTGTCGCGCACGGTGACGACGACCGAGTAGTCCTCGCCGCCGCGGGCCGTCAGGAAGACCTCGCCCTTGCCGGCCATCGCCTCGCGCGAATTGGTGAGCAGATTGGCGAAGACCTCGGAGAAATGCCCGCGCTGGCCGAGTAGCGGCGGCAGCCCCATCGCGTAGTCGCGGTGGATCCTGATGTCGAAGGCCGCGCCCTCCGGCAACACCTGGGCCACGGCGCGGTCGAGCTCGTCCGGGATGTCCACGCGCTCGACCTTGCCCTCGGCGAGCTTCGCGTAGCCCATCAGCTCCGTGATGATGCGGTCGGACCGCTCCACCTCCTCGCGGATGATGGCGATCTGCTGGGTGATGGTCTTCCCTTCTTTGACGGTCCGCTGAAGGTTGTAGGCGGCGTTGTTGATGATCCCCAGCGGGTTCTTGAGCTGGTGGGCGATCTCCGCCGCCAACCGCCCCGCGGCCTCGAGCTGATGCTGCTTGATCTCGAACTCATGGGCCTCATGTTCCTTCTGCCGTTGGCGGTCGGCCAGCATCTGGATCCCGTAGCAGCAGGCCGTCATCAGCAACAAGAGCAGCACCCGCAACAAGAGCGGCTCGGCGGGCACCTCCGGCCGGACCTCCCGCCACGCGTCGCCCAAGCCGCCGCGGCCGATCGAGCTGACGACCTGGAGCTCCGTGCGCTCGAAACCGACGTCCAGCACGCCCGCGATGACATAGCTGACGGTGATGAGGAGGTTGACGACGATCTGGACGTCCGCGTGGGGGATGATCGCGGCGTTCCGGACGATGAGGCCGAGGAAGACGTAGTAGAGGGCGCTGTCGAACCCGCCCGTCACGAGCGTCAGCGCGGCGAGCACGACGCCATCGAGGATGGCGGCGCTGTAGACGACCCGTTCCAACAACCGCGGCGAGATCTCGTCCATGCCCCAGAGCATGATGCCGGCGCCGACGTTCAGCGGGAGGTAGAGCAGATAGAAGTTCCGCAGCGCGCTCAGCAGGTCCTCGCGCGGCGCCGTCGGCTCCACGAACCAACGGGCGAAGAAGAAGTAGTAGAACAGCAGGGGCAGGATCACCAGCTTGACCGGCAAGACGACACCGCGCTCGACGAAACGGACCCGTTTCAGGAACACCGCCTCGTCCGGCGGCGGAGCGTCGGCCAAACGACGCCATCGTCCCAACGTCCGTCGGAACGACGTCCAAGCCTCGGCAGAAGAGATCACGGCCATGTCAGGCAGGTTCCGTGCCGCGGCTCAGGCCAAAAGCTCCAGCGCCCGCGCGGCGATCTGGTCGACCGGCCAGAGCCGTCCGACGCCTTCATAACCGCACGAGAGCATGCCGGCCTCCGGGCCGATGAACTCGGCTCCGCGCGCCTCCAGCGTCGCCACGTGACCTTGGGTGGCGGGGTGCAGCCACATCTTGCCGTTCATGGCCGGCGCGATGAGCACCTTGGAGCGCGGCTCCAACGCCAAGGCGATGCACGACAACGCGTCGTCGGCCAGTCCCAGCGCGAGCTTCGCCAAGGTGTTCGCCGTCGCCGGGGCGATGAGGAGGAGGTCGGCTTCGTCGGCGAGACGGATGTGCGCCGGCTTCCATCCGTCCTCCTCGTCGTAGAGGTCCGTGACCACGGGGTTACGGGAGAGCGTCTTGAAGGCGAGCGTGGTCACGAAACGCTGCGCGTCCGCCGTGAGCACCACCCGCACGCTCGCGCCGGATCTCGCCAACAGGCTGGCGAGGTCGATGGCCTTGTGCGCCGCGATCGATCCGGTGACGCCGAGGACGATGTTCTTGCTGCCGCTCATGCGGTGGATCCAACCACAAACGGCCCCGGAAAGACACAGATGCCTTCGCGGGTCCGGCCGGACACGGACGCCGCGGCACCTCCGCGACCGTTCACACCTCCAACTCGAACCGCGACCGCGACCAGCGCAACCGCTCGGCGTCGTGGATCGCCTGCATCCGGCGCGAATCGTCCGCCCGCGTACCGCTGACCACGAGGTAGTCGAACTCCGTCCACCGGGCCGCCTCGACGCGGGCTTCCGCCAGCCTCCGCAGCACCACTTCCTCGGCGTCGGCGCCCCTGCCCCGCAGCCGCGATTCCAATTCGGTCAGCGTCGGCGGCGTGAGGAAGACCGTGACCAGCGCGCCCGAAAGCACTGGATCCGATGCGGCGACCTTGCGGACCGACGCGGCGCCCTGGACGTCGATGTTCAACAGCACGTCGTTCCCGGCGGCGAGCAGGTCGAGCACGGACGACTTCAAGGTGCCGTAGGACCGGCCGTAGACGGTCGCGTGCTCCAAGAACTCGCCTGCCGCGACCCGGCGCGCGAAATCCTCCGGAGTGAAGAAGTGGTAGTCGACGCCGTCCTGCTCGCCTGGCCGCGGTGCACGGGTGGTGCAGGTGACGACCCGGCGGAGACCGGCGTTGGCCGCCAACAACGTCGAGCATACCGTGGTCTTGCCGCCGCCGGACGGCGCGGAGATGAGGAGGATGATCGGGTTCGCCATGGTCATTCCACGTTCTGGGCCTGCTCGCGGAACCGCTCCAGCTCGGTCTTGAGCAGCACGACGTCCGCCGAGATCAAGGCGTCGTTCGCCTTCGAGCCGATGGTGTTCACCTCGCGGTTCATCTCCTGCGCCAAGAAATCCAGCTTGCGGCCGACCGGTTCGGCGGACCGCCGGCAATCCTCGAACTGGACGAAATGGCTGTCCAGCCGGGCGAGCTCCTCGGAGATATCGGATCGGTCGGAGAAGAACACGACCTCCTTGATCACCCGCTCGTCCTCGGCGGAGACGTTCTCCAGGCCGGCGAGCTTGATCCGTTGGAGCAGTTGCTCGCGGAACCGCCGCATCACCTCCGGTGCCTGGGTCCGGACCCGGGCGACGGCCGTGGCCATGTTGCCGATGCGGACCGCGAGGTCCGCCGCCATCGCCTCGCCTTCGCGGCCGCGCATCGCGTTGAACCCGGCGAGCGCGGACCGCAGCGCGGGTTCCACCGCCGGCCAGAGCGACCCGGCCTCGGGCTGTGCCGGCTCGGAGACCTCGATCACGCCGGGGCAGCGCACCAGCACCTCGAGCGTCACGCCGCCGGCGAGACCGAGCCGGTCGGAAAGACCGCGGAGCTCGGCCGCATAGGACGCCGCCAATGTCGGGTTGATCTTCGCGGTCTTGGCGACGCCGGGCTGTTCCAGCGCCACCTGGACCTCGACGCGTCCGCGGGCGACCACCTTGTTGACCTCGTCGCGGACACGGCCTTCGAGCGGTTCCAGCTCGCGGGGCAGACGGAGCACGATCTCCGCCTGTTTCCGGTTCACCGACTTCAGCTCGACGACGACTTTCACGCCGTCGATGGAATGTTCGCCCCGGCCGTAGCCGGTCATGGATCGCATCGAGGGAAGATGCGGGACGCACCGCCGAGCGGCGATCCTTTTCCCGGCGCCGTCACGCCTCAACGGACCGCGACGAAGCGCACGCAGACCGGCGAACCGACATCGAGACGCTGACCCATCGGCTTGAGGTGGCCGCTGGCGCCGTCGACCGAATAGATGAAGACGGACCCGGAGTCCTGGTTCGCAGCCCAGAGCCAGCGACCGGTCGGATCGAGGTTGAAGTTCCGCGGCACCTTGCCCTGGGTGGAGACGTTCTCGACCAACGTGAGCACCCCCTTGGAATCGGTGCGGAAGACGGCGATGGAATCGTGCCCGCGGTTCGAGACGTACACGAACCGGCCGTTCGGATGCACCCGGACCTCCGCGGTCGAGCTGTTCCCCGAGAACCCGGCGGGGAGCGTGGAAGCGGTCGCGCCTTCGTTCAGCAGCCCGGCATGCGACTCGTAGCTGAAGCGCGTCACCGTGCTGAGCATCTCGCCGTTGACGTAGGCCGAGCGGCCGTCCGGCGCCCAGGCCAGGTGCCGCGGTCCCGAGCCCGGGGCGAGCCGCGCGAAGGGCGCCGTATGCGGCGTGAGCGTCGCCCGGGCCGCGTCGAGCGCGTAGACCATCACCTTGTCGAGACCGAGGTCCGCGACGAAGACGAAGCGGTTGTCCGGCGAAAGGTTGGCGGAGTGCGCGTGCGGCTCCTTCTGGCGCGCCGGATCGACGCTCGACCCGGTGTGCTGGACGAACGACGCATGCGGCCGGAGCGAACCGTCGGGCGCGACCGGGAACGACACGACGCTGCCGCCGCCGTAGTTGGCCGCTATCAAGGCGCGTCCGGTGGCGTCGACGTTCAGGTGGCAGGGCCCGCCGCCGACCGTGGATTGCTGGTTGATCTCCTCGAGCTTGCCGGTGGCGGGGTCGACGCGATAGGCGGTCACGTAGCCGCCCGGCTTGCCGTTCCACTGGTCGACCTCGTTGGCCGCGTACAGATGCTTCCCGCCGGGATGGACCGCGAGGAAGGTCGGGTTGGCGGTCTTGGCGACGAGACCGACAGGCTCGGCGACACCGGTGTCGGTGTCGAAGCGGAAGGCGTAGATGCCGTCGCTCTTCGGTCCGGTGTAGGTGCCGACGTAGGCGATGAAGCGGGCGGCGTTGGCGGGCATGGCGATGGTGACGACCGCGGCGGCGCCGACCAGTCCGGCGATGACGGAACGGGGATTCATGTGCCGGTGAGGAGACACTCTCGTACCAGCCCGTTGAAGGAAAATCCGGCAACATACAGGAAAGCGCCCGTCCGAGGCTCCGTAGGAGACGAGGTGACGAGTCTCCATCTGGATTTTCCGTGCCTCCTCCACGGGCAATATCGGACTTGAGAGTGAGACTCCTGACGTCGTCTCCTACACATGATTTATGAAGGATCATCGGGACCGGGCCTACAGCCTACCGCGATTGCCCCGGCCCTACTACCGATCCGATTCCGTGGTCCACTGGACCCTCACTATCTTCGACCGGGCCACCGGCTGGCACACCGAGTCGTTCCATGCCCGCTTCCGGGAACTTCTGCTCCACACCGCCGCCCGCGAAGGGCTGCTCTGCCCGGCCTACTGCCTGATGCCAGACCATCTTCACCTTGTCTGGATGGGGCTGCGGCCCGACTCCGATCAGATGAACGGCATGGCTTTCCTGCGGACTCATCTGGAACCGGCCCTCACGCCGGCGAAGTTCCAGCCCCAAGCCCACGACCACGTCCTTCGGGAACCGGAGCGCCTGCGCGACGCCTTTCGGGTGAGCATCGACTACGACCTGCAAAACCCGGTGCTGAACGGCCTCGTGCCACGGCCTGAGGATTGGCCTTTCATCGGCTGCGTGGTTCCCGGTTATCCGAAGCTGCATCCTTTGGACCAACGGTTCTGGGAGGTCTTCTGGAAGGTTTACACCGACCGCCGTGATCCCAAGTGCGACGAGCATGTCCTGCCGCCATTTGGTGGAAGATAGAGACTCGTGACCTCGTCTCCTACAACTGCACCGTAGGAGACGACGTCAGGAGTCTCAAACTTCCTTTCCTCCACCTCTCATGCCTGGTCTCACCGCCAAAGATCCAGATGGAGACTCGTCACCTCGTCTCCTACGGCTGCCCGGCCGCGGGAAGCGCGCCGGGTCAGCCAAGGAACTTGCCCGGGTTCAGGATCCCGCGAGGGTCCAGCGCCCGTTTCACCGTCTTGTGCAGCGCGTCGGCCTCCGGCGAGACGGCCTCGGACCACCAACGTTTCTTCGCGAGGCCGATGCCGTGCTCACCGGTGATCGCGCCGCCCAATCCGATCACTCCTTTGAAGAGCTCGTCGAGCGCGGCCTCGCTCCGGGCCTTCTGACCGGCGTCCTTGTCGTCGACCATGAGGTTGACGTGGATGTTCCCGTCGCCGGCGTGGCCGAAGCACGCGACCTGGATGCCGTGCTTCGTCTGGAGCCCGGCTGCGAGACGGAACAGCTCCTCCAACCGGCCGCGCGGGACGACGACGTCCTCGTTGAGCTTGGTGAGACCGGTGTCGCGCAGCGCGTAGCTGAACTGCCGGCGGAGCTGCCAGAGCTGCTCGCATCCTTCGGCACCGAAGCCGCGGTCGATGAAGAGCGGCGCGATCGGCTTGAGGACGCGCACGAGCTCCTTCAGCTCGCCGCGGACGCTGCGCTCCTGTCCGTCGAGCTCCACGATCAGGTGCGCGCCGCATCCTTCGAGGCGGGCGGATCCGGTGCGCTTCCGTGCCGCGGCGAGCGTGAAGGCATCGGCGACCTCGAGAGCGCTGGGCAGGAACCCGGCGGCGAAGATGGCGCGGATGGCCCGCACCGCGGGCTTCATGCCGCGGAAACCGACGCCGAGGCATGCGCGGAACGGCGGCAACGGGAGCAGTTTCAAGGTCGCCTCGGTCACGACGCCGAGCATGCCTTCGCTCCCGACGAACAACCGGTGCAGGTCGAATCCCGTCTTGTTCTTGTGCGTTCGCGAACCGAGCCGGACCAGCGTGCCGTCCGCCAACGCCACCTGGAGCCCGAGCACGTAGTCGCGCGTCACGCCGTACTTGAGACAGCGCGGACCGCCGGCATTGGTGGCGATGTTGCCGCCGATGGAGCAATCCGCCCGGCTCGCCGGGTCGGGCGGATAGAACAGCCCCCGCTTCTCGACCGCCGACTGGAGTTCCGCGGTGATGACGCCCGGCTGCACCACCGCCACGAAATCCTTCGCGGCGATCTCGATGACCTGGTCCATCCGCGTGAGCGACAGCGCGATCCCGCCTTGGCTGGGCACGCATCCGCCGACGTAACCGTGGCCGGCGCCGCGGGCGGTCACCGGGATGCTCCGCTCGTGGGCGAACGCGAGGATCTTCGAGACGGACGCCGCGTCGCGCGGCAAGGCGACAATCGACGGGGGGTGGCTGGCGAACCACTTGTCACCGCTGTGCGCGGCCACGACCTCCGGCGCGCAGCTGAGCTCGTCCGCGGCCAACTGCCGCGCCAAAGCACGGAAGGACACGGGAAGCTTCATGTCGCCTCCGGCTCCACCGCGACGGATTCGGCCAAGAACGCTCGCGCATCGTCGGCTTGGTCCGCGCGAACCTGGATGCGGATGCCGCCGACGCTCGCGGGATATCCTTCCGCCATGGCGGACATCTCGCTGTGGCGGAGCACCACGAATCCCGCGGCCTCCAGGCGGGCCGCGTCGAGGTCGGCAGCGGTGGCGTTCAAGTGTCGTGCGATCGTGACCATCTCCATGGGCGCAAACTGGGGACGAGCCGACGTCGGTTCAACCGAAAAGCCGGAGACCACCGGCGCCGGACGCAAAACGGCGCGGCCCTGGCTCCCGCCGGTCCGCGCCGTATCGTGCGAAACCCCGATGTTCAGGCCGCCGCGAGAGCCCGCGACGCCTTCAGATCGTCCTTGCGCTGGCTGAGGCTGCGGAAGAACTCGTAGCCCTCGCGCACACGCCGGACCATCACGCTCTTGTCCTCGAGCATCGTCTTGATGATGCGGAGGATCGGACCGGGACGGAGATAGTAGCTGCGATAGAACCGGTCGACCGCCTCGAAGATCTCGTCCTTGTCCAGGCCGGGATACTCGAGGGTGGACTGCTGGAGCCCGTCGCCGTGGAGGATATCGGTCTTGTCCTTCTTCACGAACCAGCCGTTCTGCTTGGCCATCTCGTAGAGCTCGGTGCCGGGATACGGCGCCGCCAGCGACACCTGGAGCGAGAACACGTCGAGCTCCTGGGCGAAGTTGATGGTCTGCTCGATCGTCTCCTTGGTCTCGATG
>JANNAJ010000449.1:0-18101 GCA_031384285.1 Verrucomicrobiota bacterium | reverse complement strand
GGTGGGACTGAAGCTGCCGAAAGTCGCGCAACATGAGCAACGCGTGAAGGATCCCGCTGTCGCGCAGGTAAAGCTTCGGCGCTTCTTCCAGATGCTGGCCCACCATCACGGCCAAAACTGGAACCATTCTGAAACGGCCCGCACGATCGGTGTCAGCTACAAGGCGGTTCAACGTTACGTGGACCTTTTCAAGGGCGCTTTCCTGTTGCGCGAGCTCCCGCCCTATTTCGTCAACGTGGGCAAGCGGCTCCGCAAGGCACCGAAGCTTTACCTGCGCGACAGCGGGATCCTTCACGCGTTGCTCATGTTGCGCGACTTTCGGCAGCTTCAGTCCCACCCACGGTTCGGGGCATCATGGGAAGGCTTTTGTCTCGAACACATCATACGCCTGACCCGAGCGCACGACGATGAGTGTTACACTTGGTCCGTCCAAGGCGGTGCCGAAGTGGATTTAGTATTGAAGAGACCAACTGGCGTGTTCGGTTTTGAGTTCAAGGCCGGAGATGCCCCGCACAGAACGCCGTCCATGGTGGCAGCTTTGGAGGACTTGAAGCTGGCCAAGCTGTATGTCGTGTATCCGGGTTCCGTGGACTACGAACTCGGAGATGGAGTAGAGGTCATCGGGTTTCAAAACTTAGAAAGGGTTACCTTACCACTTCGGTAGCTGGGAGTGGGCCGCAGCTTTTGGCCCAAGTCACTGGCGCTCTGCCCTACCGTGACTCCTCCTTGATCTCCAACCGCAGCGTGGCGAAGCCGACGATCTCGAAGTGCTCGAATCGCCGGGTCGAGCGCTTCTGACCATCGGCAGCGACCCGCCGGACGGTCGCGGCCTGGATCAGGCCAAGATGTCCTTGATGACCTTGCCGGCGATGCCGGTGAGGCGGGCGTCGAGGCCCTGGAACTTCACCGAGAGGCGCGTGTGCTCGATGCCCAGCAACCGCAGCATCGTGGCGTGCAGGTCGTGGACGTCGATCGGGTTGTCCACGGCCGCGTAGCCCAGCTCGTCGGTCGCGCCGTACACGGTGCCCGGCTTGATGCCGCCGCCGCACATCCAGACGGTGAAGCCGGCGTTGTGGTGGTCGCGTCCGTCGCCGCCTTGGCTCATCGGCGTGCGGCCGAACTCGCCGGCCCAGACGATCAAGGTGTCCTTGAGCATGTCGCGCTGCTTGAGGTCGGTGATCAGCGCCATGCACGCGCGGTCGATCTCCTCGGCCTTGAACTCGATGCCCTGCTTCACGCCGCCGTGGTGGTCCCAGTCCTTGTGGTAGAGCTGCATGAAGCGCACGCCGCGCTCCGCGAGCCGGCGCGCCAAGAGGCAGTTCGACGCGAACGATCCGTCGCCCGGCTTGCAGCCATACAGGTCGAGCACGTTGGCCGGTTCCTTCGAGAGGTCGACCAGTTCCGGCACGCTGGCCTGCATCTGGAACGCCAGCTCGTACTGCGCGATGCGCGTGGCGATCTCAGGGTCGTCCACGATGGCGTCGTGCTGGACGTTTAGGGCGTTGACGGCCTTGACCACGTCGCCTTGCTGCTCGCGGGTGACGCCTGCCGGCGTGCCGAGATAGAGCACGGGATCGCCCTTGCTGCGGAGGTGGACGCCCTGGAAGCGGCTCGGCAGGAAACCCGGCGCCCATTGCCGCGCGGCGATCGGCTGGTTCTGGCCGCCGCGACCGAGCGAGGTGAGCACGACGAACCCGGGCAGGCTCTCCGCCTCCGAACCGAGGCCGTAGGTGATCCATGCGCCCATGCTCGGACGTCCGGCGATCTGCGAGCCGGTGTTCATGAACATGTGCGCGGGATCGTGGTTGATCGCCTCGCTGGTCATCGAACGCACCCAGCAGATCTCGTCGGCGACGGATCCGATCCGGGGGAACAGCCCGCAGATCTCGACGCCCGACTTGCCGAACCGCTGGAACTTATGTTGCGGCCCGTAGCAGGTGAGCTTCTGTCCCTGGAGCTGGGCGATCTGCTTCCCCGCGGTGAAGGACTCGGGCATCGGCTGGCCGTGCATCGCCGCGAGCTTGGGCTTCGGGTCCCACGTCTCCAGGTGCGACGGTCCGCCGGCCATGGTGAGCCAGATCACGCGCTTGGCCTTCGGGGCGAAGTGCAGCGGATCCACCACGCCCGTCGCGCGGGCGGGCGCTGCCAGGAGCGAGGAAGGCTTGATCAACGACGCCAAAGCGAGCGCGCCGATGCCCTGCGACGCGCGGCCGAGGAAGACGCGTCGCGTCTGTTGCTGGCGGTGGAACTGCCGGATTTCGGAGGAGAGGTCCATGGTTCAGGAGCGGGTGATGGTCTCGTGCAGGTTCAGCAGCGCGCGGGCGATATCGGTCCAGGCGGCGAGCTCGGCCGCATCGATGTCCGCGGTCGGACGTTCCACGCCGACCTTGCGATAGGCCTCGGCGCCGCCGCGGTCCTCGCGGAACTCGGCGAGATGTTTGCCGAGAAGGGCCTCCAGCACCGCGACCTCTTCGGCGCGCGGCGCCCGGGACAGCACCTGCCGCCAGGCCCAGCCGATTCGCGTCGCCGCGTCGCCGCGGCTCTCGCGCAGGATCCGCACCGCGAAGGTCCGCGCCGCCTCCACGTAGCTGGGGTCGTTCAGCAGCACGAGCGCCTGCTGCGGGATGTTCGAGCGGTTCCGCTCGGCCGCGCACTCCTCGCGCGTCGGCGCGTCGAAGGCGAGCATGCTGGGATGCGTGTAGGACCGCTGCCACCAGGTGTAGAGCCCGCGCCGATATTGGTCCCCGGCCTTGCTCGCGTCGTAATCGCGCACCGGGAAGTTGAGGTTCTCCCAGTATGCGTCGGGCTGGTACGGCTTCGCGCTCGGGCCGCCGACGGCCGGCGACAGGAGACCGGCGACGGACAACGCGGTGTCGCGGACGAGCTCGGCCTCGATGCGCCAGCGGCCTTGGCGGGCGAGCATCCGGTTGTCCGGGTCGCGGGCCAGCAGGTCGCGCGGGGCGGTGGACGCCTGCCGATAGGTCTCGCTGGAGACGATCAGCCGCACCATGTGGCGGACGTCCCAGCCGCTGTCCATGAACTCGCAGGCGAGCCAGTCGAGCAGCGGTTGGTTTGGGGGCGGTTCGCCCTGCGCGCCGAAGTCGTCCATCACCTTGGACAACCCGACACCGAAGAACTGCCGCCACAACCGGTTCATCACCACGCGCGCGGTCAGCGGGTTCTCCCGCGAGACCAGCCAATCGGCCAGGTCCAGCCGCGTCGCCGGGCGTCCCGGGTTCTTCACGAGGAAGCCGGGCAGCGCCGGCGACACCTTGTCGCCGGTCTCGATGAGGAAGTTCCCGCGCGGAAGGATCCGGACGGTGCGGGGCTCGTCGTTGCGCTCGGTGACCAGGCAGCGCGGCAACTTCGCTTCGAAGTCCGACTTCGCCTTGGTCGCCGCCGCTAGGCGCGAGCGGAGGTCCGCGAGCTCGGGCTCCTGGTCCTTGTAGTGGGCCATCAGCTTCGCGGCCTGCTCCGGCTTGCGGTCGGCCGCCGGGATGCGGAGCAGGTCGGCGATCTCGCCTGCCGCAGGCACGACGTACGGAGCGTCGAAGGCCCCGGGATCGCTCGCCGCCGATACGCGGAAGCGTCCGATGTTATGCCCGTGGTTGCCGTGCGCCTGCTGCAGCTCGACCACGAAGCTCTCGCCCGCGCCGAGCGTCAGCGGCTCCGCCAGCGCGATCCGCAGCTGCTGCGGCCGGCCGACGTCGGGCAAGATCGCCCAGCCCGCCGAGCTGCCCTTGGCATCGCCGTCGATCGCGGACGCCGCGGTCCAGCGGCCGTACGGGTTCTCGGCGACGAAGAGCTCCTGCTCCTTGGTCGCGCGCGCCGAGATGAACCTCACCTTGCGGACCTCGGCGCCGTCGCGCTCGATCCGGCCGCCGACCTCGGTGAGGACGAAGTTGCCGTTGGGCGCGCGGCCCGGTCCCTTCACCGGCAGCGAATCGTCCGGCAACACCTCCACCCGCAGCGCGACGACCCCGGCGATACCGTTGGTGAAGCCCACCGTGTAGACATCCGTGTCCGGGTTCTTCCCGCTCGCCAGCACGGAACGGTCGTCGCGGATCTTCAGCGTCGCGCCGCCGGAGGACGCGGACTTCGCCGGTGCCAGGCGCGTCCAGGCCCCGTCGGTCGAGAGCATCGAGAGCTGCCGCGCCAGCCACTCCGCGAAGGCGCCCTCCAGATCCGGGTGCGGCCCGTCGAACTTCTCCTTCAGCGGGTCCGCGACCTGCCGGAGCCGCTCCAGTTCGCGCGCCTGGTCGGCGTCCGGCACCAGCATGCCGGCCTCGCGGGCGCCGATGATCGTTTCCTTCACGTCCGCGAAGATCGCGCCCATGGCGTAGAAATCTTTCTGCGTGATCGGGTCGAACTTGTGGTCGTGGCATTGCGCGCAGCCGATCGTCTGGCCGAGCCAGACGGCGCCGACGGCGCGGACGCGGTCGGTCAAGTAACGCGCTTCGTAGTCCTTGGCTTGGGCGCCGCCTTCTTCGGTGGTGAGGAGCAGCCGGTTGAATGCGGAGGCGACTTTCTGGTCCTGCGTCGGCTTCGGCATCAGGTCGCCGGCGACCTGCTCCCGCGTGAAGCGGTCGAACGGCATGCCGTCGTTGAACGCGCGGATGACGTAGTCGCGGTACGGCCAGATGTTGCGCGGCGTGTCCGAGTGGTAGCCGATGGTGTCGGCGAAGCGCACGACATCGAGCCAGCCGATGGCCATGCGCTCGCCGTGGTGCGGCGACGCCAGCAGCGTCTCGACGCGTCTCGCGTAAGCGTCCGGCGCCGTGTCCCGCTCGAAATCGGCGACCTCCTCCGGCTTCGGCGGCAGGCCGACCAGGTCGAAGTGGAGACGACGCGCGAGGGTGCGGCGGTCCGCTTCCGGCGCCGGCTTCAGGCCGAGCTCGGCGACGCGCTGGCGGACCAGGTGGTCGATCGCGCCCACCCCGTCGGGGATCGCGGGCTTCACCGGCGGCGTGTACGCCCAATGGCCCTTGTACTCGGCGCCCTCCGCGATCCAACGGCCGAGCAGCTCCTTCTGGGCGGCCGTGAGGGTCTTGTGGGATTCCGACGGGGGCATCCGGTCGTCCTCGTCGGTCGTCGCGAGCCGTCGGACCAGTTCGCTCTCGGCCGGTTTGCCGGGGACGATGGCGACCTTCCCTGACTTCGCGGGCTTCACGGCCGCGTCACGCAGGTCGAGACGGAGGCCGCCCTTGATCTTGGTCGTGTCCGGTCCGTGGCAGGCGAAGCAGTTGTCCGACAGCAGCGGCTGCACGTCGTGGTTGAAATCCACCTTGCGCACGGTCGCGGCGCGGAGGTCCACCGCCAGCGCGAGCGCAGGGACGAGCAGCATCAGCCGGGCGCAAGGGATCAGGGATAGCTTCATGGAGAAGGTGCTCCGGAGAAACTGCGGCGATCCGGGCATGCTTGCCAATGGAGGTTTGCGGTCAGCTGCCGGCACGGCGTCCATCGATCTTCGAACCATGCTGCTCTCGACGTGGATCGCTTCGGCAAGCTTCACGGATCTCGATCCTACCTCGCACGACTCGCGCCGCGCTTGGGGCCGACCCGTCGCCCGTGCCATGGAGGGCGGGCCGCGGGCTTGGAATCCTGGCAGGCGATGCTGGGCTGTTTCCGACGGATCTTGGACCGGGACCGATCGAGCCGAACCGTCGAGCCGGGTTGAACCCGCGGCCGGTTTGGAGAAGCATGGCGTCGCCATGCGACCAAGCCTTCCGCTGCTCCTCCTCGCCGTCTCCATCGCATCCGCCGCGTCGGGCGCCGATTGGCACCAGTATCGCGGGCCTTCGGCCGGCGGTCTCGACGGATCCGCCCCGCTGCCGACGAACTGGGACGTCGCGACCGGCAAGAACATCCGGTGGCAGACGCCGATCCCGGGGCTCGCGCATGCTTCGCCCATCGTCCAAGGCGACCGGGTGTACGTCGCCACGGCGGTGAAGCCCGGGACATCCGAGCTCAAGGTGGGCCTCTACGGCGACATCGAGTCGGTCAAGGAGACGGAGCCGCACCAATGGCGCCTCATGGCGCTCGACAAGTCCACGGGCAGGATCGTGTGGGACACGGTCGGCCATGAAGGAGTCCCAAAGGTGAAACGCCACACCAAGGCGAGCCATTGCAGTTCGACCCCGGCGACGGACGGGAAACGGATCGTGGCCATCTTCGGGTCGGAAGGGCTCTTCTGCTTCGACATCGACGGCAAGCTCGTCTGGAAGAAAGACCTCGGGCCGATGGATTCCGGGTACTTCGACGTCCCGAGCGCACAATGGGGCTTCGCCAGTTCACCGGTCATCCATGACGGCAAGGTGGTCGTCCAATGCGACGTGCAAAAGGGTTCCTTCCTCGCGACCTACGACCTCGCGGACGGCAAGGAGCTCTGGCGCACCTCGCGGAAAGATGTCCCGACCTGGGGCACCCCGACGGTCGTCACCGCCGCCGGCCGCACCCAGGTGGTCGTGAACGGGTGGCACCACATCGGCGGCTACGACCTCGCGACGGGCGCGGCCCTATGGAAGCTCGACGGCGGCGGGGACATCCCGGTGCCCACGCCGGTCTTCGCGGACGGTCTCATCTTCCTGACGAGCGCGCACGGGAAGGCGCGTCCGATGCGTGCCGTCCGGCCGGATGCGACCGGCGATATCACGCCGGCGGAGATCGGCGGGACCAACGCCGCCATCGCCTGGGCCCATGCGCGGCAAGGCAACTACATGCAGACGCCGCTGGCTGTCGGCGGCTCGCTCTATGGCTGTCTCGACATCGGTCTGCTGACCTGTTTCGACACCAGGACCGGAGCCATCCGGTACAGTGAGCGGTTGTCGAAGACCGGCGAAGGCTTCACCTCGTCGCCGGTGTCGGACGGCCGTCACCTCTTCTTCGCCAGCGAACTCGGCAACGTCTACGTGGTGCCCGCCGACGGGAAGTTCTTGGTCGTCGCCACCAACCGGATGGACGGGACCGTCATGTCCACCCCGGCCATCGCGGACAAGATGCTGTTCTACCGGACCCGGGACCGCCTCGTCGCGATCGGGACCCGGTGATGTTCCTCGGTCCCTCGGGCGGACCGGCTTCGCGACCGTTCCGGATGTGCTGTCCCCGGGCGTGCTGTCCCCGGCCTCTGCGGAAAGGCCCTGGGCCGTCGAGAGCAAAAAGAAACGCCGTCCACCTCCTTGGCAAACGGCGTTTCAACCCTAACGACCCTAACCATCAATCCGACCATCCAGCCGGACGACTTTGGTTTAGCCAACGCAATGCCAAGTTCCGGTCCGGGAGGAAAAAGTTCATGGGAAAATCACAGATGTGAACCCCGCCCGGGCCAAGCCGCGCTGGATGACCGGATGCCTCATCATGCGCCGCCAGACCGCGCCGGTCCGATGGTTCTCCGCCATCAGCAGGATCGGCCCTTGGTCGATGCCCAAGGTGTCGGTCGCGTACCAGCCGGCCTTCTCGTTGTAGGCGTCCCGGAATCCGTACCGGCCCCATAGGCGGTCACCGTGGCGGGCCGCCATGTCGCGCAAGGTCGGCAGACAGACCTCGGGCGCGAAGGGCAGGGAGCCCCCGACGGCGGTCGGCGCCAAGGTGCCGTCGTCGTTCTCGGCCGGCGGCGCGCCGCGGGCAGAATAGCCGGTCGGTCCGTCGGAGGCGGTGATGCCCCACGCCAACGGGCCGTAACCGGGGAACTTCGCCGGCACGGCCATGCAATAGGCGCGCTGGGCCAAGGTCGCGCGGCGCGAGTTCTCGAAGTAGGTCAGTCCGTGGGCCCGCATCGCTTCATCTGCGATACCGCGGAAATCCACCCAGCAGTGGGAATACTGGTGGCCGAACAACGGCGCGAACCCGACGTGGCCTTGGCTCCCGTTCGTCTGCCAAAGGTATCCCTGGGTCCATGCCTTCCACGTCACCGATGGTTTCCGGCGGTCGGCATCGGATCCCGGACCCGGGTCCCGGGAACGGCTCCGGTCGTCTGCCCCGAGCGCGAGGAGGTACAGGATCATGGCCTCGTTGTACCCGGTCCAGCGAGCGGCGATGAAGCCCTTCTCCGGATGCCAGCCCATGCGGAAGGTCTCGCCGCCATCGGCCATCCACGACCAGTCCAAGCGGCGCACGAGCGCCCCGGCCAGCTCGCGGATGCGTCGTTCGTCCGGATGCGACCGGTCGAAGAACATCTCCATGTCGAGCACGCCGGCCAGCAGCAGCGCGGTGTCGATGGACGACAGCTCGCACTTCCACGCGCGGGTCGCGGTGTCCATCCCGAGGAAGTGGTAGAACCAACCGCGCGTGCCGATGGTGTCCGCCGGGGCGTCGCCTTGGGGTCCCTCGGCGAAGGTCCGCAAGGTCGTGAGCACCCGTGCGCGGCCTTCTTCGCGCGTCAACCAACCGCGGTCGATCGCGATGCCGATGCCTGAGAGCCCGAACCCGACCGCCGCGATCGAGCATTTCGAATCCGGCGTGGAGCGGTCGCGCACCAGCCCGTTCCGCGGGTCGGCCTCCGACCAGAAATAATCGAAGGCCTTCCGCTCCAGAAGATCCAGGAACCCGTCGTCGGAAAGCGTGCTGGAGGGCTGGGCGGCCAGCGGGAGCACCCATGCCAGCAGGCAGACCAGCAGCCAGGCGGCGAAGCCGGCGGAGCGCGACCATTCCGGCCGTTCCAATTCGGCTCCGCGCATCGGCGGGATCGCGTCGCGCGTCGCGGATCCCGGGCTGCCGCGGCGGTCGCGATGGCCGCGCTTCTTCCTGCATCCGCCTTCGTCCGCGCTCATCGGAGGTGCCCCATGGTGTCGGCAAAAATTGGCGGCTCCGCGCCGGGGCGGCGAGCGGTTTCCGGACCCCGGGAAATCAGATGGCCCCGCGGCTTGTCCCCGGTCCTTGATCGCGTAGGCTCGCCGGCCACATGGAGCCCGCCGATTTCGCGCATTTCGCAGACACCGCTGCGCAGCAGTTCCTCAAGGAGCTGCCGCCGCTGATCCGCGAGCGCGGCGAGGCGTATCTCCAGGAAGGCCGCGTGCGCGACCTGCGCTGCGACGAACCGGGCAGCACCTTCACCGCCGATGTCGAGGGCGGCACGTTGTATCAGACCACGCTGCGCTACGACCCGGAGTCGCGCTCCTGGTGGGAGGAATGCAGCTGTCCGATGGGCGGCGGTTGCAAGCACGCCTACGCCGCGATGAAGGCCCTGCTCGTCGAGCACAGTGCCGCGGCCGTCCAGAGCCTGAGCTCCGGCAAGAAGGTGCCGAAGAAGCAGGTCTTCCAGCCGCTCACCTCGGGCGTGCTGGCGAAGCAGGCCTCGGCCGCCGTGGGACGCGAGCTCTCGCGGGCCGAATCGGATTTCGTCCGCCGTCTAGAAGAACGCTTCGAGAAGCTGCGCGAGCGGCCCTTCCTCACCGGCGACGACCTCATCGGGTTCGGCTTCAAGTTCACCGGCACCAACACGTGGGAGAAGCTCGATGCATGGCCGTCCACGCCGAAGGACGAAGGCGAGTTCTGGCGTTTCGTCGCGCTCGCCGCCGAGGAGCGCGGGCTGGCCTGGCCGGAGTTCCTGCGGCCGTTGACCGATCTCGCGGAGGTCCGTCAGACCCTCGCCCGGTGGCGGCGCGGACGCGATGTGGACCGCTGGAAGAACCTGCTCACCAACCTGCAGCTCGGCCCGGCGGACGACGCCCGTCCGACGGACGAGGTCGAGCTGCGGCTGAGGGTGACCGAGGCCGAGGGGCTCGTGGAGTTCCGCAAGCCGGGAGCGCTGGACTGGAGCACCATCAAGCCCGGGAAGTTCAAGGAGTTCGACGAGAAGAGCGGCGACCTGCTGGCCCCCGAGGTCGCGCTGCTCTGGCAGCCGCTCGCGCAGCGCGCGCGGTTCGGCTATGCCATCAACCTGATGTGGCACGACACGCAGACGCGGCGGATGCTGAACCGCTTCCTCCGGTTGCCCGCGCTCCGGCCTCACATCGTCGGCACCGATGGCGATCCCCTCCGCCGTCCCGAGGAACCGTTGCGCTGGGAACTCGCGCCCGCCTTGGATGAGAGCGACGACTACCGCCTCCAGCTGCGCCAGGGCGACGGCTCTCCGGTGCCCAAGTTCCTGCTGACGCTGCCCGGTCGTCCGACGCTCTACCTGACGACCGAAACCGTCTCCGCGGGTCCGCCGGTCGAGGACCGCGCACTGGATCCGGCCGCTTCGACGCCCATCCCGGCCCCCGCGCTCGAGACCCCGGTGGGCGTGCGCTTCCTCCAGCATCTCGCCATCCCGTTGCCGCCGCGTCTGGCGGAGCGCGTCCGCGTGGTGCCGCTCTCCCCGCGGCTGACGGCCGAGCTGCGCACCATCGCCTTCGGCAACGACACCGAGTACGCGGTCCTCGACGTCAACGCGGTCTCGCCCGACGGCCTCTACGCAGAGCGATGGAACGGCAGCGCCTGGCTCGACGCGAAGCTCGTCCCGACCGAGGACGGCGAGGCCGCGGTCCCGAAGGCGGCGATGCCCTTGGACGAGGCGCTCGTGACCTACGACCGCACCCTGCTCGGCGACATCCCGCGCCTGCTGGAGCCGGCGGGGTTCAAATGGGATTTCGCGCGCCAACGCTGGCTGATGCGCGTCACGGCGAAGTTCCCCGACCTGTTCATGGCCTGGCTGACGAGCGTGCCGCTCCACGTAGCGCTCGACCTGCGCGGGCAGCTCGCCTCGTTCCTCAACGCCACCGTCGCCGGCCAGGTCCGCCTCGACGTGGTGGAGACCTCGACCGATTGGTTCGACCTCAAGATCATCCTCGACGTCAGCGACACCCAGCTGACCAAGGCCGAGATCAAGCTCCTGCTCGATGCCCGCGGCAAATGGGTCCGCCTCGGCGACAAGGGCTGGAAGAAGCTCGAGTTCAAGCTCAGCGCCGACGAGGACGCCCAGCTCGCCAAGCTCGGGCTGAGCCCGCACGAGCTCACCGGCGAACCCCAGCGCCTGCACGCCCTGCAGCTCGCGGACCCGGCGGCGAAGACGTTCGTCGGCGAGGAGACCTTCCTGCGCATCCAGCGCCGCGTCGCCGAGATCCAGGCCCGCGTCACGCCGGAGGTCCCCGCCGCGCTCAAGGCCGAGCTGCGTCCTTACCAGAAGGAAGGCTTCCACTTCCTCTGCTACCTCTCGGCCAACCGATTCGGCGGCATCCTCGCCGACGACATGGGGCTCGGGAAGACGTTGCAGACGCTCGCTTGGCTCGTGTGGCTGCGCGAGGAGGCGGCCAAGGGCCCGCTCGGTCTGCCGTCGGGCACATCGGCCGCTTCCCTCCCGTCGACGCCGGTCGACGAGGACGCGAAGCCGGCGAAGAAACCTGCGAAGGCGAAGAAGAAGAGCGCCAAGGCCGCCGCGATGGATGTCGACGAAGGAAGCCCGGACGGCCCCACGGCGGCGGTCGGCGGCGGATCGGCGCCGTTCCTCGTGGTCTGCCCGAAATCCGTCACCGACAACTGGCGCGCCGAGGTGACGCGTTTCGCGCCGCACCTGCGGGTCCGCGTGTGGTCGGGCGACGACGTCGGCGACCTGCCCGCGCAGGCGGACTCTGCCGAGCTGCACGTCATCAACTACAACCAGCTCCGCATGGCCGGCGAAGCGTTCACCCGGATCGAGTTCCTCGCGGTGGTCCTCGACGAAGGGCAATACATCAAGAACCCGACGAGCATCACCGCGCAGATCGCTCGAGGCCTCCGCGCACGGCACCGACTGGTGCTCTCGGGCACGCCGATCGAGAACAAGCTGCTCGACCTGTGGAGCCTGATGAGCTTCGCGATGCCCGGCGCGCTCGGCGGCAAGAACGAGTTCGCCAAGGTCTTCGACTCCAAGACGGATTCGCTCGCCCGCCAGCGGCTCGCCGCGCGCGTGCGCCCCTTCCTTCTCCGGCGCACCAAGACCCAGGTCGCCAAGGACCTGCCCGACCGCATCGAGGAGGACCTCTTCTGCGAGATGGAGGGCGACCAGAAGACGCTCTATCGGGCCGAGCTGAAGCGCGCCCAGGCGATGCTGCTGCGCGTCAACACGCCGGCCGCGCTGAGCAAGCACCGGTTCAACTTCCTCACCTCGCTGCTCCGGCTGCGCCAGATCTGCTGCCATCCGCGCCTCGCCAAGCCGGATTCAAAGGGCGAGAGCGCCAAGGTCGGCGCGCTGATGGAGACGCTCGAGCCGTTGATGGAAGAGGGCCAGAAGGTCCTCGTGTTCTCCCAGTTCGTCGAGATGCTCGACCTTCTCAAGGCCGGGCTCGCCGAGCGGGGATGGCCCACGTTCTTCCTGTCCGGCGCGACCGAGAACCGCGGCGAGCTGGTGCGCCAGTTCCAGGCGGCCGAGGGCGAGAGCGTCTTCTTGATATCGCTCAAGGCCGGCGGCTTCGGCCTCAACCTCACCGCGGCCAGCTACGTCGTGCTGTTCGATCCGTGGTGGAACCCCGCCGTCGAGGCGCAGGCCATCGACCGGACGCACCGCATCGGGCAGACCCAGAAGGTCATCGCCTACCGGCTCCTGATCAAGGACAGCGTCGAAGAGAAGATCCGCGCGCTCCAGCGCACCAAGTCCGCGCTCGCGCTGGACGTGCTGGGCGAGGAGAAGTTCGCGCAGAGCCTTTCGCTCGACGACCTGCGGTTCCTGCTGGCCGATTGAGGCGCCGCCGGGGCCCGCGGTCAGAACTCGAACACCTCGTTGGTCTTCCCGCACTGCGGGCACCGCGACCGGCCGACCGCCGGGTCGTCGGTGTAGACGAGGTTGCACGGGTCGCAGCGGAAGATGTGGTCCGGCGTGCGGGTGCCCTGGATGCGGCGCTGGCGGAACTCATCGGCCAGCGCGAGCGCGCCGAGCGCCGCCAGCAGGCCGAGCACGAGCAGGGCGAGGAAGAGGTCCGGCAGCATCATGGTCATTCGGCCGCGCGGACCCGCCATTGGAACACCAGCTCGCCCCACGCGAGCTCCGTCGTCGCCAAGCTCCCGGTCCGCGGCGTCTCTCCATTCGGCGCGAACCGCGCCGTCCGGGCCAACGCCACCGCCGCGTCGTCCGCCGCCTTCATCCCGCACGGGACCACCGCGCGGGCCAGCAGCACGTCGCCTTCCGGGGTCACGCCGATCTCGACCACGGTCGCGGACAACGGTTCCGCCGAGGCCCAGATCGGCACGTCCAAGACCGCCGCCAACGGACGGTCCGCCAGGCCGCCCCTCACGGTCGCCTGCGACGTCGCGGGCAGCAGCGCCGGCGCGGGCGGCTCGCCTTCCAATGCCGGCACCGATCCGCTGCGCGAAGGCGAAGGGGGTGCTGCCAGCAGGGGGACCCGGCCCGCTCGGCGGGCCAAGGGGTCGACCGCCAGCCACGTCGGCGGTTCCGTGAACTCCGCGAGCTCGTAGTCGCCGCGCGGCAGGGCGCGTTCCGCCGCGCCGGAGAAACCATGCGGGTCCGACAGGGCGAACTGCGTCGGATCCGCTGCGAGGAGGAACGACGATGCCATCGTCCCGTCCCGTCCCAAGTCCAGGTGCAGGTGCAGGCGAGCGGGGCCGGGCGGCTGCGGCGAAGGCAGCTCCGGCCAACGCGTCAGGCCCGCCACGCCGCCCGCGAGCACGCCGGCGAGGACGAGCGACACCACGGTCCGGCGCACCGGCGTCCAGCCCGCCGGCGGCATCGTGGAGGTCGTGTTCATGGCGCGGACGGCCGCGTCGCGAAGACCACGTCGCGCAGCCCGGCGGCCATCGCCGCGGCCGAGAGCTCGGCGAGGCGCGAGGCGCGGACGGTCTTGTCGGCCTGGAGCAGCAACGTCCTCGGCGCGCCCGCCGCCGAGGCGCGTGCCGCGAGCGCGCTCCGCAGCGCAGTCAGCTCGACCGCTTGGTTCTCGAAATAGAGCTGCTCGTTCGCGTCCACCGCGACGACGAAGACGCGCTCGCCCGCGGCGACCGCTGACGGCGCGTCGGCCGACGGCAACGAAAGCCGGAGGCCGCGGGGCAGGACGAGGAACTCGTGGAAGATGGCGGCGAAAGCCAGCGGGAACAGCACGCAGAGCCAGGGCGCCGCGTCCGTGCGGCCGGTGAGCAGGCGGGTGGTGCGCGGGAACTTCACTGCGGCCTCCCGTTGCCGCCGGCGCCGTTCTCACCGGTGACGAGCTTCACCGCCTCGCCGCCGGTCCGCTCCATGTCGAGCACCAGCAGGTTCACGCGGCTGACCAGATAATTGTAGGCGGCGTAGCAGACGATCGCGAGGCCGATGCCGAGCGACGCCGAGTAGAGCGCCTGCATCAGGCCGTCGAACATCTCGCCCGGCGCCGCGTAGCCGAAGGCAGGGCCGTCCGGCTTGCGCAGCCCGCGGAAGGTGCCGGCAAGACCCAGCAAGGTCCCCAGCAGCCCGAGCAACGGCGCGATCTGGGCCACCGTGGCGATGAAGGCCAGATGCGATTCGAGCCGGGGGACCTCGACCAACCCGATCTCTTCGATGGCTTCTTGGACGCGCTCGCGGCCGCCTTCGCGGGCGAGGATGGCGGCCTTCACCATGCGGGCCACCGGACCCGGCGTGGCGTCGCAGATCGAGAGCGCCTCGAGCACGTTGTCGCGCTTGATCACGTTGCGCACGCCGGCGAGGAACTGCGCGGAATCGATCTGCTCGCGGCGGTACAGCAGCACGCGCTCGGCGATGGCGGCGAGCGCCACCGCGCTCAGGAGGAGCAACGACCAGAAGACCAGCCCGAAGCCGGCCGACGCCGAAACGGCCCGCGGCGCGGCGGCCACGGCGTCCGCGACGGCGTTGGTGGCGGCGGCCAGGAGCAGGACGGACGACATGCCCGCCATCCTACCGGCGACCACCGCGCGGCACCAAGCGGGATTCACCATCTCGGCGCCGGGAGGGCGACAGGACGGACAGAACGGTCGGCTCCGATCCCGTCCATCCTGTCGGTCCGGTCCGACCTCGGCGGCCGCGTCCTGTTCCGGACCGGGCCGGGACGGGACGGACGGCACAAAATCCCTTCCCAAAGCCGGCCAGCTTGGCCGATTATCGGCCCGCTTTTGCTTATGTTCACCGGCACCTACACCGCGATTGTCACGCCCTTCCGCAACGGTCAGATCGACGAGCCCGCGCTCGAGAAGCTCGTCAGATCCCAGGTGAAGGGCGGCGTCGACGGCATCGTGCCGGTCGGCACCACCGGAGAATCTCCCACGCTCGACCACGACGAGCACATCCGCGTGATCGCCTTGGCGGTGAAGTTCGCCGCTGGTCGCATCAAGGTCCTCGCGGGCACCGGCTCCAATTCGACGAAAGAAGCCATCGAGCTCACCCGCCAGGCCGAGGCGGCCGGCGCGGACGGCTCGCTCCAGGTCGCGCCGTACTACAACAAGCCGACGCAGGAAGGCCTCTATCAACATTTCAAGGCCATCGCCGCCGCGACCAAGCTGCCGCTGGTGCTCTACAGCATCCCGGGCCGTTGCGGCATCGAGATCGGCGTCGACGTCACCCAGCGGCTCGCCGCCGAGTGCAAGAACGTGGTGGGCATGAAGGAGGCCAGCGGCAACGCTGACCGCGTGAGCCAGCTCATCGCGGCTTGCGGCGACAAGTTCACCGTCCTCAGCGGCGATGATTCGCTCACGCTGGCATTCATGGCGGTCGGGGCGAAAGGCGTCATCAGCGTGGCATCGAACGTCGCGCCGAAGCAGGTCAGCTCGATGGTCTCGAAGTTCGCGGCCGGCGACCTCAAGGCCGCCCTGCGCCTCCACACGGCGCTCTATCCGCTCTTCAAGAACCTCTTCGTCGAGACCAACCCGGCGCCCGCCAAGGCAGCGCTCGCGCTGATGGGCATGATGACCGAGGAGATCCGCCTCCCGCTCGTCCCGGTGACGCCGAAGACCCGCGACCTGATGAAGGCGACCATCGCCGAGCTCGGTCTGCTGAAGTGAGCGGCGGCGGACACCGCTGTGGCGGTGCTTCCTTCGCGAGCATCACGGGGTTTTTTCTCGGGCGACGCCGTGGAGCGGACCCGACACGGATCTGGCAAGAATCGATGCCGGCACGCTCTTTTCTGCGGTGAGCCCAGGTCCATGTCCTTGGATGACCCGTCGTCCAGACCGTCGCCGTCCAGGCCGGGGTCGCTTTCCGCCACGACGTCCCGTTCCTGCTTCTTGCCCGAAAGTTCAGCCCTTCTCGATGCAGGCGTAGGCGTTGTGGTTGTGGATGCTCTCCTGGTTCTCGGCCTCGACCCGGTACCAGGTGATGTCAGGGCGGGCGTTGAGCTTCAAGGCGACGTTCCGGACGAGGTCCTCGACGAACACCGGGTTCTCGTAGGCGCGCTCGGTCACGGCCTTCTCGTCCTCGCGCTTGAGCAGCGAATACATCTCGCTGCTGCCGCTGGATTCGATCAGCGCGATGAGGTCCTCGATCCACACGATGCCCTCGGACCGCACCTGGACCGTGACCTCGCCGCGCTGGTTGTGCGCGCCGTACCGGGAGATCGCCTTGGAACAGGGGCAGAGCGTGGTGACGTTCGCCTTCACCGTGAGCAGGAAATCCAGGTCGGTGCCGCAGAGCGCCGCATCGAAGCGGATGGTGTAATCCATCACGCCGGCCTTGCCGGAGACCGGCGCCTTCTTGCAGAGGAAGAACGGGAACTCCATCTCGACGTGCGCGTTCAGCGCGTGGAGCTTGGTCTGCATGGCCCGCAGCATGTCGGGGATGTTCTCGACGTGGACGACGCCGCCGTGGGCGTTGAGCACCTCGACGAACCGGCTCATGTGCGTGCCCTTGAACTCCTGCGGCAGGTCCACGAAGAGCCCGATGGTCGCGACGGTGCTCTGCAGCGTGCCGGCGTTCTTGTCGCGCACCTGGACCGGGAAGCGCAGGCCGCGCACGCCCACCTTGTCGATGCGCAGCTTCCGGTGGTCCGGTTCACTCTGCTGATCGGAAAGCGGTTTGGAGGTCGGCTGCGGGGCGGCAAGTGTGTCGTGAGCGCTCATCATGGTGATCGGCGGACTGGACCGGCTTGCGTCGGCCGCGCGAAAGCTAGCATCGCACCTCGGGGCCGCAAACGGGGTTTCCCGAAGGGACCGGGACGCGGTCAAAGCCCTTCGACTGGCTTTCGCAAGGGCAGGGGAAGACGGGACACCCCGGCACCATCCGTGGTCTCCGAGAGTTTCCGGACATCGGCTTCCGCGAGCATGGCAGTCCCGTCGCGGTCGGCCGACGGCCTCGCCCCGTTCATGCGGGGATCGGACGCTTCCAGATCGGCACCACCCGCTTCATCTCGTCGATGAGCCATTGGCTGGCCTCGAAGGCCTCCCTGCGGTGGGGCGCGACGACCTCGACCCACAGCGAGGGTTCGCCGACCTCCACGACGCCGAGCCGGTGCACGAGGCGGACCGATCCGACCGGCCACCGCCGCTCCATCTCGTCGAAGAGCAGGCCGAACTGGCGTTCCACCATCGCGCGGAACCCTTCGTAGCCGATGGCGCCGATGGGCGAGCCGTCTTCGCTGCCGCGCACCACGCCGCTGAACACGATGGCGGCCCCCATGCCCGCGGACATCTGGCGGCCGGCGACGAGCGCGGGTTCGTCGATCGGGTCGTCGGTGAGGAGGAGCGTTCGGCGCATGGGACGGCGAGAGCAGGGTTCAACCGCCTTGGACCGGCGGGAAGAGCGAGACCTCGTCGCCCGGCCGGAGCACCTGGTCCGCGCTCGCGTAATCGACCCCGACGGCGATGAGCGTCGAGTTGCGCAACGCGCCGAGCTCCGGATGGAGCGCGTAGACCGCCCGGAGCACGTCCTCCACCGAAGCGGCATCCGGCACTTCGACCTCCAAGCGCGCGGACCCGGCGAGGTCGCGGAAGTAGGACCAGAGATGGATGGGGACGGTCATCGGCAGGTGGTCGGACGGATGGTTTCCCGTGGCGGGACGAGAGGCGGCGCGCTCGCTTCCTTGGGTCGGCCTAGGCCTTCGCGGTCTCCTTCGCCCAGGCGTCCTTCAGCGAGATCGTGCGGGCGAACACGGGACGGTCCGGCGTCGAATCCTTCGGGTCGGGCCAGAAGTAGCCGAGCCGCTCGAACTGGTACCGGGCGTCGGCGATCGTCCGTCCGAGGGCCGGTTCCAGCTTGGCCTGCACGACCACGCACGAGCGGG
>JANNAJ010000428.1:0-5166 GCA_031384285.1 Verrucomicrobiota bacterium | reverse complement strand
CCAACCGCCTTCGATGTAGGCGACGCCGAACCAGTCGAGGGCCTTGGTCAGCGCCAGCTTGTCGGCCAGGCTGAGGTTGATGCCTTCGCCCTGCGAGCCGTCGCGGAGCGTCGTGTCGTAGATCTCAACTTTGTTTTTCATTCGGAGGCTGTGGGTGATGGTCGTGCCGGCTGGTGATGGGTAGAAAGCAAAAACCCCGTTCCGACGGACGGAACGGGGTTTTCAGAAGATGGAAAACTCGTTCAACGCCCTGGATGGCCGATGATGATGATCGATGCGATGAGGCCAAGGATCTCCAGCGCGGCTCCCCGGGAGCAACGTGCCGTGAACTTCGGGCATGTCCGCTTCAGCATCACTTCGGGAACGTTGCCGGACCGAAGGTCGCCTGACAATGCACAATTCGCAGGTGCCCAAGGCCGATGAGTCAAGAACGCGCCGTGGAGTGCAACCAAAGCCGAGCTCGTCGGCCTGTGCAGGTGCGACAGTGCCCTACGCCTTCGACGAGGAACCGGATCCACGACCGGGCGGCGACGTCCGGGAGGTTGCCTGGCCCGCGACCGGAGCGAGGACCGGAGCAGGTCCAGGGCGGGCTGTCCCGGCTGGCGGCGGCGTGCCCGTTTCGGGGCCGGCAGCAGCCGGACGCCGCGGGCGCTCCGGCAGAGTGAACCCGAAGTGGCGGCAGAAATCGGCCGCGGGCGCGCTGATCCGCACCACGCGCTGGGTGAACGGATCGGTGTATTCCAGCCCCACCGCGCGCAACGCCAGGCCGCCGGGATGCGGCGTGCCGTACATGTCGTCGCCCTGCACCGGGGTCCCGCTCGCGGCGAGATGCAGGCGGATCTGGTGGGTGCGGCCGGTGTGCGGCTTCGCTTCGACCAAGGCCGTGTAGCGCCCGGTCTGCACCACCTTGAAATCGGTCTGCGCCTCCTTGCCGGCGGTCGGGTCGACGCGATGACGGCCGGGTTCGCGTTCTTCCGGTCCGAGCATGTCGGTGCGCGTCCACTCCGGCAGCTTGGGCAGGCCGTCGGTCACGGCGAGATAGGTCTTCTTGACCACGCGGTCGGCGAAGAGGCGCGAGATGGGCGCCATCGCGCCGAGATGTTTCACGCAGAGCAGGATCCCGCTGGTCCCTGCGTCGAGGCGGTGGACGTGGCGCAGATACCGCATGTTCCGCGAACGCGCCCAGTAGTCGCCCGCGCTGATCGACGACTGGATCGCCAGCGGCAGGTTGCGCGCGGTGTGCTCCCAGTCGTCCGGTCCGAGGATCCAGCCGGCCGGCTTGTCGAGAGCCATGACCGTGCGGTCTTCGTAGAGGATCGGGATGCGCGTCTCGTCCGCGAGCTCGATGTAGGTCGGTTTCGCCACGGGCCGATCAAAGCACGGTTCCGCGACGAAGGACACGAATTGCGCGGCGACGTCGGTCCTGGGAGGGCGGACTTTCCAGTCCGCCGTTCTCCGTCCGCTGCGCAGGCTGGAAGCCGCCCTCCCTCGCCAGGGCCGCGGATCCGCCCTACTTCCCGGACGGATTGCTCAGGCCTTGGGCAGGATCTTGCGCAAGAACTCGCGGGTCCTCTCCTGAGATGGGTCGTGGAAGATCCGCCCGGGCGGGCCCGATTCGGCGATGCGTCCGCCGTCCATGAAGAGAACGTGGTCGGCGACCTCCTCGGCGAACCGCATCTCGTGCGTGGCGATGAGCATGGTCATGCCTTCGTCGGCCAGCTGGCGCAGCACGCGCAGCACCTCGTCGCGGAGCTCCGGGTCGAGCGCGCTGGTGGGCTCGTCGAAGAGCATGACCTGCGGCTTCATCGCCAGGGCGCGGGCGATGGCCACGCGTTGTTGTTGTCCGCCGGAAAGCTGGGATGGCCGGTGGTCCGCCCGGTCGGCGAGACCGACCTTGGCGAGCAGCGCCCGCGCGGTCGCCCCGGCTTCGACGGCGGTCTGGCCGAGCACGAACCTCGGGCCTTCCATCACGTTCTCCAGCGCGGTGCGGTGCGGGAACAGGTGGAACTGCTGGAAGACCATCCCGGAGCACCGACGGAGCCGGCGCTGCTTCTCGCGGTCGGGTCGGGCGCCGGCTTCCAGCGTCACGTCGCCGATGGTGATGCGTCCGGTATCGTGCGTCTCGAGCTGGTTCAGACAGCGCAGGAACGTGCTCTTGCCGCAGCCGCTCGGGCCGATGAGCACGACCACCTCGCCACGCCGTTGCGCGTGGTCGATGCCATCGAGCACGCGGGCAGCGCCGAAGCTCTTGCCGAGGCCTTCCGTGCGGATCATCGCAGACTCCTCTCCAGGCGCCGCAAGGCGACGGACGCGGCGTAGCTGATCGCCAGGTAGATCCCGCCGGTCATCACGCCGAGGCCGATGTAATCGGAGGTGTCGATGGCGCGGATCTGGTACTGCTTGGTCAGCTCGACGAGCCCGATGACCGAGACGATGGACGAATCCTTGGACATCGCGATGAAGTCGTTGGTGACGCTCGGGAGGCTGATGCGCAACGCCTGCGGCAGGACCACCCGGCGCAGCGCCGTCCAACGGGTCATCCCCAGCGCCATCGCCGCCTCAGATTGCCCCTTCGGCACGGCCTCGATGCCGGCGCGGTAGTTCTCCGCCTCGTTCGCCGCGTAGTTGAGCCCGAGCGCGACCACCGCCGCGACGCCCGCGCCGAGCTTGATGCCGAGCTGCTGCGCGAGCCCGAAGTAGATGAAGTAGATCTGCAACAGCAGCGGCGTCCCGCGGAAGACCTCGATGTACGCGGTCGCGCCCCAGCGGACCACGGCCGGTCCATCGGCCCGCATCAGCGCCAGGGCGAGTCCCCAGACGACCGCGAGGGCCATGCCGGCGCAGGTCACCCAGACCGTCGTCACCGCGGCCCCGAGCAGGATGGGCAGGTAGGTGCGCCATCCGCGCAGCGTCGATGTGCCGGCCTTCGCGGGCCCTTCTTCCGGCGCCTTCCATCCGCGCAACGCGCCTTGCTCGTCCGTCCAGAGCCCGTACTTGGTGTAGATGCGCTCCAGCGTGCCGTCGGCGAGCAGGGCCTCGAGGGCATGGTCGATCGCGGGCAGCAACGCGGAGTCCTCGCGCCGCACACCGATGGCGTAGAACCCTGGAGCGAAGGGCGGTCCCGCGCGCCGGAGCTTGGCGTTGCCGGCGAGGTTCACCTGGGCGATGGGCGTGTCGGTGAGCACCGCGTCGAGACGGCCGACCTCGAGGTCGCGGAAGTAGTTCACGTTGTCCTGGTACACCCGCACGTCGAGGTCGCCGCGCGCTTCGAGGATGCGGTACGACACCGTGCCGGAAAGCACGCCGACCGGACGCCCCTTGAGCGGATCGAGCGAGTTGACGAGCGGTTGGTCGGCGCGGACGACCAGCTGCTGACCGAAGGCGAAATAGGGCCGGCTCATCGCGATCTTCGCGAGGTTCTCCGGCGAGCGCTCGAGGCCGGCGATGATGATGTCGAACGACGTGCCGTCTCCCAGCGCAGGGATGAGCATGTCCCAGTTCTGCTGCACGAAGGCGGATCCGACCCCCAGCTTCGCGGTGAGCGCGCCGGCGATATCCACTTCGAAGCCGGTAAGCTGCTGCGGCCGCTGCGGGTCGTGGTAGATGTAGGGCGCGCCGCCCTCGGCGTCGTTGCCCCAGCGGAGGACGCCCCGTTGACGGATCTCCGCCCAGGTGACGGCGTGTGCCGCCGTCGCGAAGAAGACCGTCGCGACGACATGGAGCACGCAACCAAGGAACGCCGTGCGACGCCGGTAGACCGGCCCGGGAGGGGTAGAACAGGAAGGTCCCACGAGCGGGCGATAAGCGGTCTTGGGGACGGGATCACAAGGGGAAAATCGCCGGTCGGCGAAGCGCGACGCGACGGTGCCGGGACCCGGAGAACAGGGAGGCGTGACCACCGGAGAGTCCCGCGGTCCGGCGGCGGAGGACGTGCCCTGGGTCTTGACGTGTGAAAATCCCGGGTTGGATCCGGGCGTCGCACCGCTAGCTTGGGCCCTCCTTCCGCCATGCAACATCCCGAACTCGTCGAGACGCACCGCGTCGGGCTCCACACCCACGAGCAGATCGTGCGCGTGTCCGAGTGCGCCTCGCTCGCGACGCACGGCATCGCCCACGTCGGCGTCGCCGATGCCGCGGCGCCGTACACGATGGTCCGGACGGACCTGCCCGGCTCGCACTTCCTCGCCTGTTTCTCGGGTGAAGGGCGCATCCTGTTGGACGGCCGTTGGCAGCGTTGCGTCGCGGGCATGGCCTGCCTCGCGCCGCCGCACGTGCTCCATGCGTTCCACGCGGTGCCGGGGAAGCGCTGGGGCTTCGCCTGGGTGCGCTTCGACACCGTGGCCGGGCACGGACCGTCCATCAGTTCGTCGGCGCCGGTGCTGGCGAAGTTCCCGGCGGAACCGCTGCGGGCCGCGGTCGAAGGCCTCTTCCACGAGCAGGCCGGCGGCGCCCAACCCGCGGCGCTCCACCACTGGGTCGAGCTCGTCCACGGCTACGTCGCGCGGTTCGCCCAGCCGTGGCACGTGGAGGACCGCCTCGCGAAGCTCTGGGAAGCCGTCGCCGCCAAGCCGGGCGAGCCCTGGTCGCTCGGCGGTCTCGCCAAATCCGCGCACTGCTCCGGCGAACATCTGCGGCGCTTGTGCCGGCGCCAGCTGGGACGCAGCCCGATGCAGCAGGTGACCTATCTCCGCCTGCGCCACGCCGCGACCTTGCTCACCGAGACCGACGACAAGCTGGAGGTCATCGCCACCGCGGTCGGTTACGCGAACCCGTTCGTCTTCTCCAACACGTTCAAGAAGTGGACCGGTTGGCGCCCGAGCGAATACCGCGCTCGGAAACACGGGTGAACGACCTCCACGCAGGGTGCTTGGGATGGACCGCTGCGGTGGTAAGGCGTAGCGCTGATCTCCAATCTTGCTGCCGTTCCGCGGAGTTGAACTCGGCAAGGCGCGAGGAGAGGCCTGAGCGCTTGGCAGGATGCGGCGTCTGCCTATCGAAGGTCCGCGATACGGCACAGTGCCATCGGCTCTGAAGAGTTGATGAATCTGGAAAGCAGGAAAGCAGGAACGGAGGCGGCGAAGTTCTGGGTTTCCTGCTTTCCTGTTTTCCAGATTCTCTCTCCGGCCGGTGTTTTCATCAGGCCAAGCGCGATTCTGCGCCGGCTGC
>JANNAJ010000402.1:0-1749 GCA_031384285.1 Verrucomicrobiota bacterium | reverse complement strand
GATCCGGCGAAGAACTGGAAGTTCGAGGCCGGCGACGTCAAGGAACGTGAGAGCTGGCACTGCTACCAGGAGGCCTTCGAGGAGATGGTCCGCGCCACCGGCACGGACGATGCGCCGTGGCATGTCATCCCGGCCGACCGCAAGTGGTTCGCCCGCGTCGCCGTCAGCGCCATCCTGCTGGACGCTCTCAAGGACATCGGCCCGGTCTATCCCGACGTGTCCGACGAGCACCGCAAGGAGCTGAAGAAGATCCGCGAGCGGCTCGTCGCCGGCGGCAAGCGACCGAAAGCGCCGAAGCCGTGAAGCCGTGAAGCGCTCGACAGGCCTGTCGCCTCACTCCACGAACTCGAGAGGCGGGGCCTTGGGCACGACGCCCATCGCCTGGCCGCGCGCGAGGAAGCGGCGGATGCTCTCCCGGCCGCGTTCGCCGTAGTCGAGCGTCCAGTGGTTGACATACATGCCCACGAACTTGTCCGCCAAGTCGTGCCCCATGTCGCGGGCCCACTGGAGCGCGTGCGCCACGGCCTCCGGACGGTGGTCGAGGCTGTACCGGATGCTGGCGGTGAGCACGTCGCTGACTTGTCTGCGGAGCGCGGGCGCGTGGCGTTTGTGGATCACGTTGCCGCCGAGCGGCAGCGGCAACCCGCCGTTCTCGCTGCCCCACCAGACGCCGAGGTCCTCGCACACCACGAGTCCTTCGTTGGCGTAGGTGAGCTGGCCTTCGTGGATGATCAGGCCGACGTCCGCGCTCCCGGATCTCACCGCGGCGAAGATCTGGTCGAACGGCACGACCACGAAGTCGAACTCGTCCGCCCGTTTGCCCAACCACAGCTGCAGCGCGAGGAACGCGCTGGTCATCTTGCCGGGCACGGCGATGCGTTTTCTCGCGACCTCGTCGCGGTCGAACTTCTGCTTCGACACCAGCATCGGACCGTAGCCGTCGCCCATGCTCGCGCCGCTCGGCAGCAGCGCGTAGGTGTCGCTGACGTGCGCGTAGGCGTGGATGCTGATCGCGGAGATGTCGAGCTCGCCGCGCGTCGCGCGCTCGTTGAGCGTCTGGATGTCCTGGAGGATGTGCTCGAACCGCAATCCCGGTGAAGGCACGAGGTCCTTGGCGAGCCCGTAGAACATGAAGGCGTCGTCCGGATCGGGTGAATGTCCGAGCGTCAGCGTCAATGGTTGCGACATGCGGACAGGGTAGGGTCCGCCGCGCGAAGCACCAGCCGGCAAAGCTGCCGGTCGCCGTCGCGCCACATCGTTGTCGCCGCCGGTCATCGTGGATGCCTAACGTCCGCGCGGTGCCGCTGCTCGAAGTCCAGAACCTGAGCGTCCGCTTCGCGCTGAAGCAGGGCTTCTTCGCGCGCCCGGGCCGTTCGGTGAAGGCGGTCCAAGAGGTCGACCTCACCGTCGATGCGGGCGAGGCCGTCGGGCTGGTCGGCGAGAGCGGGTGCGGCAAGACGACGCTGATCTCGATCATGGCCGGTCTGCTCGACCCCACTGCGGGTGAGGTGTTCCTGCTCGGGCAGGATCGTCGCAAACTCAAAGGCAGCCAGCTCGTACGGTTCCGGGCGGAGAACATCGGCTTCGTCTTCCAGCAGTACAACCTCATCCCCTCGCTGACAGCTGTGGAAAATGCAGCTGTGCCGCTCATTATTCGCGGGATGCGCCGACACGAAGCCGTCGAGCGAGCTCAGGTGATGATGGAAGAAGTCGGCTTGGGCGATCGCTGCAAGTCACTGCCCTCACAAC
>JANNAJ010000395.1:0-2583 GCA_031384285.1 Verrucomicrobiota bacterium | reverse complement strand
TCGTCGTCTCGCCGGCCTCTGGCTGGCGATGGAGCCGCGCGCCAATGTCCCGATGCCCGCCGCGTGGAAGACGGTCGCCCCGTCGCTCTATGGCAGCAGCGATGTGAAGGTCCGTCGGCAAGCGGAGCAGCTCGCCGCGGTGTTCGGTGACGACTCGATGTTCCCCGGGCTCCGTCGGCAGCTCGCCGATGCGACGAGCGGCGCCGAGGCGAGGACGCACGCGTTCTCCGTGCTGAGCCGCGCGCAGGACCGTCCCTCGCTATCGGTTTTCCTCGGGCTGCTCGAGGACAGCGTCTTCCGTCCGGCCGCGATCGGCTTGCTGGCGCGCTTCGACGGGCCGGAGGTGGCGACGGCGTTGCTCGGGCGATGGGACCGGTTCTCCGAGGCCGAGCGCGCGGCGGCCTTGGCGGCGTTGACCGCCCGGGCCGCATCCGCGACGTCGCTGCTCGACGCGGTCGCCGCTGGCCTTGTGAAGAAGGAGCAGCTCTCGGCGTTCCACGTCCGCGCGCTCGCGGGGCTGAAAGATCCCGAGGTCGACCGCCGGGTGAAGGCCACCTGGGGCCGCATCCTCCAGACGCCGGCGGAGAAGCAGGCACTGATCGTGAAGCTGGAGAAGACTTTCGGCGAGGCGCCGCTGTGGGCCTATTCCGGCGACGCGGGCCGCAAACACTTCCAGAGGCTCTGCGCCTCCTGCCATCGCATCGGCGAGGACGGCGTCCGGCTCGGGCCGGAGCTCACCGGGGCAGGGAAGCACGGCGTGCGCTATTTCTTGGAGAACGTGATCGATCCCGACGCGGTGGTCGGTGCGGACTTCCAGCTCACGGTGGTCGAGACCCGCCGCGGCGACACGGTGTCGGGTGTGGTCGCCGGCGAGACCGCCAGCGCCGTCACCCTCCGCACGACGACCGGGCCGGTGGTCGTGGCCAAGGCAGACATCGCGAAACGCGAGACGAGCGAGCGTTCGCTGATGCCGGAAGGGCTGCTCGAATCGTTGCCCGACCGCGAGCGCATCGAGCTGCTGAAGTTCCTGACGGCAAACTGAGGCGGGCGATGTCCTCGAATGGTCTCCGTCGGCATCACGCGATCGGAGGCCTCAGGAGAGCGGCGTTCGTCGATGGAGGATGTTCTCCTCGTCACGTGGGGCCCTCCGGGCGGCGAGGGCCCGGACCCTCGCCGCCGCGGCTTCATCGAGCGATGGGGAATCCGTTGAGCGCGGCTTGGAAGAATCCGCCGCGGAGGTTCGCGACCTTTTCGAAGCCATGCCCGAGGAGCAGACAGGTGGCCAGATAACCGCGCTGTCCCTTCTGGCAGTAGGCCACGATGCGCCGGTCGCGAGGCAGCTCCGCCAAGCGGTCCCGCAGTTCGGCGAGGGGGATGCCGACGGCGCCGGCGAGCCGCCCGTTGTCGGCCAGTTCGTCGGGATCCCGCACGTCGAGCAGGTACTCGTCCGTCGGACGCCACGTCTCCGGCGCGACCGTCGGGATGTCCCCGCGGGCGATGTGGCCGGCGACGAAACCCGCGGTGTTGACCGGGTCGTTGGCGGACCCGAACGGGGGCGAGTAGGCCAGGTCGAGGTTCTCGAGGTCCGAGACGTCCATCTTGCCCGCGATGGCCGTGGCGAGGACGTCGACCCGCTTGTCGATGCCCTCCTCGCCGACGACCTGTGCGCCCAGCAGCCGGCCGGTGCCCTCTTCGGCGATGAGTTTCGTCAGCACGGGCCGGGCTCCCGGATAATAGTGGGCGTGGCTATGGTCGCGGGTGAGGCTGGTGAAGAAGCTGTACCCGGCCTTGGCGGCCTGGGCGGTGTTGAGCCCGGTGAAACCCGCGACCATGTGCCGGACGCGGACGATCGAGGTGCCGAGCGCGCCCGGATAGACGAGCTTGGCGCCGGCCGCGTTGGCGCCCGCGATGCGGCCTTGGCGGTTCGCCGGACCCGCCAGGGCGATGCGCGCGCGCGCCCCGGTGATGGCGTGACGGATCTCCGCGGCGTCGCCCACGGCGTAGATGTCGGGATCCGACGACTCCATCCGGCCGTTCGTCCTCACGCCGCCGGTGGGGCCGATCTCCAGGCCGGCCGCTTTGGCGAGCCCGACCTCGGCCTTGATGCCGACGCTCACGAGGACGAGGTCGGCGTCGAGACGGCCACCGTCCGCGAACTCGACGCCTTGGGCCGTGAACGCGGTGGCATGGGAATCGGGCCTGAACCCGAAGTCCGGACGGCGGACCTGGTCTTGGAGGTGCCTCGCCATGTCGCTGTCGAGCAAGGGGAGGATGTGCGGGTTCCTCTCGACGACGGTGACGTGCATGCCCCGGTGGTGGAAGGCCTCGGCCATCTCCAGACCGATGAACCCGCCACCGATCACGACGGCCCGGCGCGGCTTGTGCCCGTCGATGAACGCCACGATCCGGTCCATGTCAGGGATGTCGCGCAAGGTGAAGACGTGGGGAAGGTCGACGCCCGGCAGGTCCGGCACGAGCGGGCTCGCGCCTTGGCTGAGCACCAGTTTGTCGTACCGCACGTCCCGCTCGGCGCCGTCGGGCCCTTTCACCCGCACCGTCCGTGCCCGCCGGTCGATGGAGAGC
>JANNAJ010000384.1:0-2010 GCA_031384285.1 Verrucomicrobiota bacterium | reverse complement strand
GCAAATCCGCCGCCGTCGTCACCAAAAACCGCGGGCTCTCGGAAGGACTGATGCCGTTGTCCACGTCGGGTGATGCCAGCTTCTGGCTCACCTACCGGTTCACCCGCACCTGCCGTCCCCACCAAAGCACCGAAACCGCGGTCGGTGAGCGCGTTGCCTTACGGGCTCATTTTAGGAGTGCGTCCAACACCCGGCTGTGGGGAGACTTCGCAGACGCATGACCCAAACTGACTCCGGAGTCGGAAGCAAACCCATGCGTCTCCGTCTGAGGAACCACCAATCGCCGGGTGACATCGTGATGCTGACGGCCGCGGTCCGTGATCTCCACAGAGCGTGGCGCGACCGGTTCATCACTGATGTCGACACGTCCTGTCCGGACCTTTGGCGGTACAATCCGCACGTCACCACTTTGTCGCCCCGAGCGAGGGCGGTCCGCACAATCGAGTGCCAGTACCCCCTCGTCCATCAGAGCAACCGGTTTCCGGGACACTTCTTGCACGGATTTGCCGATTTCCTTGCGGCTGAACTCGGTGTCCAAATCCCGGTAAGCGACTTCCGGGGTGATATTCATCTGACTCCAGCCGAACGGAATTCCCAATCGCCCTTGGCTCACCTTCTGGGCGTCGATGCGCCTTTTTGGATCCTCGCGGCCGGCGGCAAGTTTGACTTCACCATCAAATGGTGGTCTCCGTCCCGCTACCAGGCGGTCGTGGACCATTTTCGGGGCCGGATCACCTTCGTGCAGGTTGGGGAGTCGGGACACTTTCACCCGCCGTTGAGAGGCGTCCTTGATTGGCGGGGGCGGACGTCCCTCCGGGATCTTGTTCTCCTGGTGCACCACGCGGCCGGCGTCGTGTGCCCGGTCACCGCCCTGATGCACCTGGCCGCGGCGGTGCCAGTAACCACTGCGGCGCCTTCCAACCGCCCGTGTGTCGTCATCGCCGGGGGCCGTGAACCGGTGACCTGGGAGGCTTATCCCGGGCACCAATTTATCCACACGATCGGCGCGCTGCCTTGTTGCCTGGGCGGCGGATGCTGGCGATCACGGACGCTGCCCCTGGGTGACGGCGACGAAAAGGATGCGCCGGGCCAGTGTTGCATTGACGTCGTCGACGCCTTGCCACGCTGCATGGACCTGATCTCCGCTGCCGAGGTCATCCGTCGCATCGAACTCTACCTTGCAGGCGGCGTTTGCCGCCCACTAACCGCCGCCGAACACAACCGGGCGCGGCCATCGCTGCGCCGAAGCGACCGGGAAGAAATGATGCGATGGTTGGGAAACTGACAGCCGGGAAACCGGCGCCGGTTACGATCGTGCTCCTGACATTCGGGGAACACGCGGCGCTGGCGGAGCGCGCCGTGGAATCGTTCCATACGAATTGTCCGCGCCCGGGCGTTCACCTGCTGGTCGGAGCGAACGCCGTGGGCTCGGCCACCCGCCGCTATCTCGCGGCCGCCCGCGACGCCGGACGTATCGATGGTCTCGTCAGCAGCCCGGTAAATCTGCACAAGGCGCCAATGATGCGCCGGCTGCTGGCCCGGGTGGAGACCGAGTTCACGTGGTGGTTTGACGACGACTCCTTCATCACCTTGCCCGCAGCGTTTGATCATTATCTGAGCGCCGCCGTCGCGGCACCCGCCGACGTGGTCCTTTGGGGCCAGGAGGCGGTCTGCACGCAACCAGCGCACTTCACGCCGCTCGCAGATGCCGTCGATTGGGTCCGCCGGGCACGCTGGTACGGGGGGCTGACACCCCCGACCTGGGCCCCCGGGGGCCTGGGAGAATTCGACTATCAGGGGCGCGGTACAGGCGACGGAAACTGGCGCTTCATCCTCGGCGGAGCGTGGTTCGCACGGACGGCGGCATTGCGGCAACTGGGCTGGCCTGATTCGCGCCTGCGCCGCTACGGAGATGACGTCTTCCTCTGCGAGGCGTTGCGCCAGCAGGGACTCCGATATCAAAACACCGAAAGATTTGGCATCGCCATCGACACCGAGCCCCGCCGCTGG
>JANNAJ010000352.1:0-3978 GCA_031384285.1 Verrucomicrobiota bacterium | reverse complement strand
GCGCTCGGCGCGCATGCGCTCGAAGACCTTGCCGGTGATCGATTCCGGCAGGCCGAGCTGCTTGATGCCGACCAGCTCGACGCTCACGCCGTAGGTGGTCTGCGCGGAGGCCTTGAGCTCCTTGAGGATGTCGGCCTCGACCGCGTCGAACTTCACCTGCTTCGGGTCGGGCGAGATGAGGTCGCCGAAGTTGTAGCTGCCGATGACGGCGTTCTTGGCGTTGCGGACGAGGTTCTCCAGCGATTGCTCGGCCTTGAGCGTGTCGCCGTTGAAGCGTTCCAAGAAGACCTTGGGCTCGCTCACCTTCCAACCGATGAAGACGGTGATGAGCAGGTTCTTGGCGTCCTTCGTCGTCGTCTGCTCGAACTTGCGCTCGAAGTTCTGCAGGCGGTTGTCGAACTTGTAGATCTTCTGGATCGGCAGCGGCGCGCGGAGGTAGAGGCCGGGCTCGGTGATGCTGCGCGAGAACTTGCCGAAGGTCGTCACGACGGCGACCTCGGTGGTGCGCACCTGGAAGCAGAACAGCAGCGCGACGAAGATGAGCAGGAGGAGCGTGCCGACGAGCAGCGTGAGCGGGTTCTTTTTCTTCATGCAGGAGAGGGGTTGTCGGTTTCGGGGCGCCGGCGATGGCGCGGGGTCACTTCTTCTTGTCCGGGGTGTCGATGCCGACGTTGAGGAGGCTCTGGTCGAACTTCTCCTCCAGGTTGAGCGTGATGACGTCGTGCGTGTTGGTCGGGCCGATGACCAGCTTGCGGGCCGGCCCCACGGCCTTGGTGAAGGCGTCGAGGTAGCTGCGCTGGCGGAAGACGTTCGGCGCCGCTTCGTACGCGGCGACCTGGTGGGCGAACTGCCCGGCCTGCCCGGCGGCGATCGCCGTCTTGCGCGTCGCGGCGGCGTGCGCCTCGTTCAGCTTGCGCGCCGCATCGGCGGCCGCGCGCGGCAAGGTCTCGGCCCGGTAACCTTCCGCCGCGAGGATCTTGGCCTCCTTCTCGGCGACCGCGCCGATCACCGCCTCGTAGGCCGCTGCCACCGGCATCCGCTTGTCGCCGACGGGCGGATGGATGTCCTGCAACCCGACGAACACGACCTCGACTCCGAGCTTCGCCTCGTCGGCCTTCTTCTGGATGGCCGCCTTCAGATCGGCCGAGGCCTCGAGGCGCCCGAAGCTCATCAGCTTGTCGATGTCGACGCTGGCCATGTACCGGACCACCTCGCGGTTGCCCAAGCGCTCGATGAGGTTGGAGGCGTTCAGATGGTTGTAGGCCCAGGCCCGGACGTCGCGGACGATGTATTGGACCGGGATGCTGGCGGTGATGAGGTTCACCGGCACGGTCTGGTCGCCCTCGACCCCGCTGCTCTGTTGCTCGCGGCTGGCCACGAGGAGATTGAACTCCTCTTTGTAGTGCGCGCGGGTCCACAGCACCGTGCGCTCCTTCTCCTTCTCCGGATCGGGCACGTAGCCGACGTTGAAGGACTGCAACGCGCGGGTGTCGTAGCGGACCACGGCGTCGACCGGCCACGGGAACTTCAGGTTGAGGCCCGGTTCCAGCACGCCGCGGCCTTCGACCGGACGCCCGAAGCGCTCGAGCAACCCCTGCTCGCCCGGCTCGATCACGACCACGCACGAGCAAGCGACGAGGATGCCCAGCCACACGAGGACCAATTTCGCCAGCGCGCCCTCGAAGAACTTGTAGAACCACGTCTCGCTGACCTTGAAGCCGAACTGGTAGTCGAGCGCGTGCGCAGCCGTGCTGAAAAGCCCGCCGCTCTGGCCGAGCAGGCCGACGATGCGGCTCTCGTAGATGAGCCGCGCCGCCTTGCCCTTGACCCGCGGTCGGTAGACCTCGAACACGAGAGCGATGAGCGTCTCGACGGCCACGAGCCCGAGCAGGCCCACCAGACCGTACGCCAGATAGCGGTCGTACTGCGGATAGCCCGCCCAATCGCCCGCCGCCACCAACGCCGAAGCGCCGGCGATCAACGCACCCATCAGCACTGCCGAGGCGCCGGGACGCAGCAGCCGGGAATCTTCGAGCTGCGCCAACCGCGAGGCGTACTTGCCGAGGAGGAAGAGCACCAGCCCGATGCCGGAGAACGCCGCCAACGCCAACGTCGGGTCCGGCGCCGACATCGATCCGGGGTCCGCGACCAGTCCGATGTAGAAAAACCAGGCGGCGAAGCCTTCGAGCGCGCAGAGCAGCACGGCGAAAGCGGGCACGAGCCAGCGCTCGAACTGCTCCCGTGCGCGCCGCGCCGGGAAGGTCTCGGCGGCGGATTCGCTGAAGAGCGCGGAATCGTTGCGCGACCGGCTCAGCGCCTCGACCTCGAGCCGCTCGGCCTCCTCGCGCGCCTCCAGGCGCATCTGGAACCAGCTCACCAACGACACGAGCAGGCCGACGAGCAAGAACACCGCGCCGACCTCGGCGCTGGACGACTTCTCGTAGCGGGACAACACGACGAGCGCCAAGCCGCCCGCCAGCAGGGCGAGCACGTTGACCAGGCCGTTCTTGGATTGGTTTCTTTCCATCGGTCAGGAGAGGAGATCGGACCCCGGGCCCGCGGACACGGAGGCCGTCGCGAAATCGCGGCAGGGGTCCGTCGGTCGTGGGTCAGCGTTCATCTGCGTTTGGGTGTTCAGTTGAGCTCGCGGTCCTCGAAGGAGATCAGCGCGGCGGCCAAGGCGGCGGCGAGGTACGACACGAGATACGCGGCCGCCTTCACGACGTAGCTCCACGGGATGGATTTCTTGTCCTCCAACGCGTCGGCCAGCCAGAACTGCTGCCAGTTCGGCACCACCGCGTAGGCGACCTTCGCCCACCAGACCCCGCTGTCGGCCGGGGCCTTGAAGAGGTAATCCGTCATCAGCCCGAACAGGAAGAAGCCCGTGCAGACCGCCAACGTCGGGATGGTGTCCAGTCGCGTCGAGCACACCAGCGCCAGCCCGGCCAGCACCAGCAACGCGAACAGGATCAGGACGCCGGCGGGCACCAGACGCCAGTCGACCGCCGCCGGTCCGTCGAACGCCCGGTCCAGGCGGGTGAACTGCACCACGACCCAGAGCGCCAGCGTCGTCAACACCGCGAAAGAGAACACCGTGTCGGACACGAACGAGCGCCGGAGGAAGAAATTCGTGAAGCCGCCCACGCCGAAAGCCAGCGCCGCCGCGCCCATGTAGATCGAGAACGATTGCACGTCCGCGTTGCCGTAGGCATCGAAGGCCATGCGGCTCGCCATCAAGGTCGCCACCATGTCCGCGTAGGTGATGAGCACCAAGGCCATGGCCAGACCCGCGTACTTCGCGAGCAGGAAGGTCATCCGCCCGACCGGTTTCGACAACACCGTCAGCGCCGTCCCGGTCCGGATCTCCTGGGCCACGCTGGCCGAGGCGCAGAGCACGGACGTGAGCAGGCCCGCCAGCAAGGTGATCGCTAGGGTGCTGTCCTTCACCAGCTTGGTGTCCTCGCCGAAGCCGAAATACGGCACCGCCGACAGGAACACGCAAAAACACGCCGAGCTGGCCAGCAGCAGCAGATAGATCGGCTGACGGACCAACTCCATGAAAGCGTTGCTGGCGATGGCGGTGAACTGCCTCATTCGGCGGAAAACGACTGTGTGGCGGTCATCATACGGATTGCCTCGGCGAGGTCAACCGACTTCGACGACGACACTGCTCCGCATGGTACTGGCAGGGAAGCACGGGGCGGGAGTTCACGGGAAACGATGCCGGACAGCAAGCCCGTTGTCCCAGCCCGTTGTCGCAGGGGGCATGGATCCGCAGAAGGCGGACGGGGAAGCGGGCGATGCAGGAGAGACGGCGTCGGTGGCAAGGATCCGGCCGTTCAACCGTGTCCCGGAATGGTGCGGTTCCACCCGCGCCCCGATCAATTCGCCAAGGACGCGCGCGGATGAACGCATCGGCGCGCATCACGCCTCGTATCCCCCTACGCGCACGGCGGAGAAGAATATGGGGCGGGGGTG
>JANNAJ010000336.1:0-5542 GCA_031384285.1 Verrucomicrobiota bacterium | reverse complement strand
CTCTGCTGCATCGTTCCGGCGGAGCAATCGTCCCGGCGCGGCTGCGTGGAAAACAAATGGCCCGGCCACGTCGGGACGTGGCCGGGCCATCGGAGGCTCAGTACGGCACGATCAGCGGCCCTTGGGCAGGGCGCTGATGCCGGCGTACACGGCGTTGCGGCCGAGCAGCTGCTCGATGCGGAGGAGCTGGTTGTACTTGGCCGTGCGGTCGGTGCGGCTGAGCGAACCGGTCTTGATCTGGCCGCAGTTCGTCGCGACGGCGATGTCGGCGATGGTGGAATCCTCGGTCTCGCCGGAGCGGTGCGAGAGCACGGCGGTGTACTTGTTGGTCTGCGCGAGGCGGACGGCGTCGAGCGTCTCGGTGAGGGTGCCGATCTGGTTGACCTTCACGAGGATCGAGTTGGCCGTGCCGGTGTCGATTCCCTTCTGGAGGAACTTGGTATTGGTGACGAACAGGTCGTCGCCGACCAGCTGGGTCGTCGCGCCGAGCTTGTCGGTGAGCTTCTTCCAGGTGACCCAGTCGCCCTCGGCGCAGCCGTCCTCGATCGAGACGATCGGGTAGCTGGCGCAGAGCTTGGCGTAGAACTCGACCATCTCGTCGCCGGAGAGCTTCTGGCCGCTGCTCTTCTTGAACACGTAGGTCTCGTTGCCGGTGTAGAACTCCGACGCCGCGACGTCGAGGGCGAGGAAGATCTGCTTGCCGAGCTTGTAGCCGGCGTCCTTGGTGGCCTGGGCGATGACGTCCAGCGCGGCCTCGGCGCTCTCGAGCTTCGGGGCGAAGCCGCCCTCGTCGCCGACGGCGGTGCTCAGGCCCTTCTTCTTCAGCACGCTCTTGAGGGCGTGGAAGATCTCGGTGATGGCCTGGAGGCTCTCGCTGAAGGTCCCGAAGCCGTGCGGCTGGATCATGAACTCCTGGAAGTCGATCGGGGCGTCCGAGTGCGCGCCGCCGTTGATGACGTTGGCCATCGGGACGGGCAGGACCTTGGCGTTGGGCCCGCCGAGGTACTTGAAGAGCGGCTGGCCGAGGGCCTCGGCGGCGGCCTTCGCGTTGGCGAGGGAGACGGCGAGGATGGCGTTGGCGCCGAGCTTCGACTTCGTCTCGGTGCCGTCGAGGGCGAGCATGATCTCGTCGACGGAGAGCTGGTCGAGGGAATCGACGCCTTCGAGGGCCGGGGCGATCTTGGAGGTGACGTTCTTGACGGCCTTGGTCACGCCCTTGCCGAGGTAGCGCTTCTTGTCGCCGTCGCGCAGCTCGATGGCCTCGTGCTCGCCGGTGCTGGCTCCGGAGGGAACCGCGGCGCGGCCGACGACGCCGGAGTTGAGGATGACGTCGACTTCGACGGTGGGGTTGCCGCGCGAGTCGAGGATCTCACGGGCCTGGATTTCAGCGATCTTGGTCATGTTCTTGATGGTTCTGTCGAAAAGACGCGGCATAGAACGGAACGTGGGCGGGAGCGTCAAGGTGCGGTTCGGCGCGGATCCCGCCTCGGCGCGGGATGACCAGGGCTCCCGGCGCGGCCGGTGATGCCGCGCGGACACTCCGACGGAGGGCAGGGAAGGGCGGTGGAACTTCTTTGAACGCCCCGACTCTTTCCCGCGTCCGAGGCTCGACTCCGCGGCCCGGGGCCTGCTTGGCTCTGCGCTCGCCCGTTCTTCGGCACCACGTATGTCCAATTCGTCCACGGAACTCCGCGCGCAGCTCAAGGCCGCCGCCGACCATCTCGCCCTCGTCCGCACCGAGGTCGGCAAGGTGATCGTCGGGCAGCGCGAGCTCGTCCACCGCCTGCTCGTCTGCCTGGTCGCGCGCGGCCACGTGCTGCTCGAAGGCCTGCCCGGCCTCGCGAAGACCGCGAGCGTCAGCTCGCTCGCGCAGGCCACGCACTGCCGGTTCCAGCGCATCCAGTTCACGCCCGACCTCCTGCCGGGCGATATCACGGGCTCGCTCATCTACGACCCGGTCAAGGGCACGTATTCCACGCGGCAAGGTCCGATCTTCGCGAACCTCGTCCTCGCCGACGAGATCAACCGCGCGCCGTCCAAGGTCCAATCGGCGCTGTTGGAGGCCATGCAGGAGCGCCAGGTCACCATCGGCGACCAGACGTGGCCGTTGCCCAAGCCTTTCCTCGTGCTCGCCACGCATAACCCGATCGAGCAGGAAGGCACCTATCCGCTGCCCGAGGCGCAGATGGACCGCTTCATGTTGAAGGTCATCGTCGGCTACCCGACCGCCGCGGAGGAGCTCACCATCCTCGACCGCATGGCATCGACCGCGCCCAACCTGTCCCTCGACGCCGTCGTCTCGCCCGAGGAGATCCTCGGCTACCAGGCGTTGGTGAACCACGTCCATGTGGACGCGCTGGTGAAGGACTACGTCGTCCGCTTGGTCATCGCGACGCGCGAGGCCGCGGCGTGCAAAGGCGTCGCGCCCGAGCTGAAGCGGCTCGTCCGCATCGGCGCCAGCCCGCGCGCCACCATCAATCTCACGCTCGCCGCCCGCGCATGCGCCCTGCTCGAAGGCCGCGACCACGTCACGCCCGACGACATCAAGCTCATCGCGCCCGACGTGCTCCGCCATCGCGTGCTGCTCACCTACGAGGCCGAGGCCGAGGAGGTCACCACCGAGAGCATCGTCCAGACGCTGCTCTCCAAGGTGAAGGTCCCGTGACCTGCGGACGACGAGATGCGTGACCCAGCTGGAGCCATGAAATTCGCGACCATCGTGGACCGGGACGAAGACGGGATGTGGGTGGTCGAGTGCCCTTCGATCCCCGGCTGCGTCAGCCAAGGGCGGACCCGCGAAGAAGCCCTCGAGAACATCAGGGAAGCCATCGCCGGCTGCCTTGAGGTCCGCGCGGAAAGAGGCCTGCCCCTGACGGTTGAGCCATGACCTATCGAGTCAAATTGCTGGAATCCGAAGAGGGCTGGTCGGTGAATTGTCCGGCCCTGCCTGGATGCCACAGCCAAGGCACGACCCGCGCCGAGGCGTTGGAGAACATCAACGAGGCCATCCAACTCTGGATTGAGGTCGAAGCCGAGGAGAACGGGGTCGAACGTGTCGAGGAAGCCCTCGTCACCGTCTAGCTATGCCCACGCTGTCCGGCATCAGCTACGCGGAAGCCGTTCGCGTGTTCATCGAGCTGGGATACCGCGTCGCCCGTGACGCCGGGCTGAAACCCGAACAGTTCAAGGATCTGCTATGAACCGTGTCCGGCTCATCGTCGTGGTCGTCGCCGCCTTGGTCGCGGCCGTGACCGCCTACACTTTGTGGGAACCGCGGAACTACGACCCCGCCAAGGTCCACCCCGACCTGCAGGCGCTCAAAGAACCCTTCGGCAAGGTCTCGATCGACTACTATGTCGCCGAACAAGGCGCGATCGGCGTCGCCGTGACCGATGCGGCCGGGGTGGAGAAGAAATTCCTGTTGCCCGCGCCGACGCCGTCCGGTCGCTACGAACAGGTCCTCGCCGGCGTGCAGTTCGTGAAGCAGGCGGGCGGCGTGCCGGTACCGGAGCCCGAGCAGACCCGCCGCAGGCTCACCGACATCGTCGTCCGCTACGGCGACGGCGGCCCGGATGCCGACATGGCGCTGCTCGCCCTGCGCGGCCATCCGTTGGACCGCCTCCGTGTTTGGATCCGGCGTCGGACGGAGTGAGCGGGATCCCTCCAACTTCCCTGTCGCCCCGGCCGCTGTTGGCGCTAGCCTCGCTCCATGAAACCGATGACGTTCACCGCCGTGTTCCGCCCCTTTCCGGAAGGCTACGCCGCTTGGATCGAGGAACTGCCCGGAGCCAACACCCAAGGCGCCACGCTCGCGGAGGCCCGCGCCAACCTTGCCGAGGCCGTCGAACTGGTGCTTGAAGCGAACCGGATGCTGGCGGAGGAGGAACTCCACGGCCAGACGGACGTCATCCGTGAACCTTGGGGGCTCCAGGCCGCATGAAGAGGCTGGACCTCATCCGGCATCTGGAAGCGCAGGGCTGCGAACTCCTGCGCGAAGGCGGGAACCACACGATCTATGTGAACCGGAAGACGCGAAAGGTCTCCGCCATCGGCCGCCACCGCGAGATCATCGACTTCATGGCGCGCAAGATCTGCAAAGACCTCGGGGTCCCGACGCCATGACGCCATACTTTACCGTCGGGCGTGTCCTTGGAGCGCCTTGCCCCACGCTCCTCCATGCCATCCAACGGGCGCTCGGATCGGCATCCTGCGCGCTGTGCTCCGACTTCTCCGATGCTTCCTTCTGATTATCTCAAGCGTCTCCGCCAGGTGGAGGTCCGCGCGCGCTTGGTGAGCGAGCAGCTCATGGGCGGGCGGCTCACCAGCGTTTTCAAAGGACGCGGCATGGACTTCGCCGACGTGCGCGAGTACGTGCCCGGCGACGACGTGCGGCGCATCGATTGGAACGTCACGGCGCGGCTCCGCAAGCCCTACATCAAGCGCCACACCGAGGAGCGCGAGCTCGTCGTCATGCTGCTCATCGACGCCTCGGCCAGCGGCCACTTCGGCACCGCGCCGGATGGTGCGTCGCAGGCCGACACCAAGCGCGAGCTCGCCGCCGTCCTCGCCGGTGCCCTCGCTTTCAGCGCTGTCCGGGACGGCGACCGCGTCGGGATGCTGCTCTTCACCGACCGCGTCGAGCGCTACGTGCCGCCCCGGAAGACCCGGGCCCACGTCACGCGCCTGCTTCACGAGCTGCTCTACACCGAGCCGAAGTCGTCCGGCACCTCGCTGAACAGCGCGCTGAATTTCCTGAACAACCTGTTCCATCGCCCCGCGCTGGTGTTCGTGCTGTCGGATTTCCATGACCACGACGAAGCGGCCTGGAAACGGGCGCTCAAGGCCAGCAACCAGCGGCACGAGATGATCGCCCTCCGGACGGTCGACCAGCGCGAGCAGGAGCTGCCCGATGTCGGGCTCGCGTTGGTGCAGGACGCCGAGACCGGCGAGGTCATCGAGCTGGACACCAGCGACCCGGAGGTGCGCGCCGCCTATGCCGCGGCCGGTGCCGCGCGGTCGGACGCACTGAAGGTCTTCTGCCGGCTCAGCGGCGTGCCGGAGATGGAGGTCCGCACCGACGACGCCCGGGATCCTTGGCCGCAGCGGCTCCAGAAGTTCCTCGACCAGGCCGCGAAGAGGAGGATCGCTTGAACCGGACCGACCTCGTCGACGACCTGACGCTCGTGCCGCTGCCCCCGTGGTGGCAGTCGCCGTGGAGCATCGCGGCGTTCGTCCTGGTGCTCGTCGTCCTGGCGGTCGCGGCTTGGATGCTGCGGCGCCTGCTCTCCCGCAAGGTCGTGCTCATGGATCCGGCGCCGACGCGGCCCGACCTGCATCCGGAGTTCCTGCGGCGGCTCGCCGAGCTCCGGGCCCGTCGCGCCGACCTCTCCGACTACGACCTGGCCATCGCCTGCTCGGACATTCTGCGCGAGTTCCTCGAGTGGCGCCTGAGCCTCGGGGTCACGGCCCAGACCACGCGCGAATTCCTCGAAGCGGCGGCGGCCAAGGCGGAACTCAACGCTGCGGCGCGTGAATCGTTGGG
>JANNAJ010000332.1:0-1590 GCA_031384285.1 Verrucomicrobiota bacterium | reverse complement strand
CCAACCTCGTCGCCGAAGATGCGCGCATCCGGTGCTTCGCCGGGATAAAGCGCGAGCGCCTTGAGCACGTCGCGGAAGTTCATGCCCGCGGCTTTGACGTCGATCAGCACTTCACCCGGTCCGCAGTGCGGCAGGGCGAACGGGGCAAGGCGCAGCGTGTCGAGGTGACCGCGCTCGCGGGATTCGAGGCGCAACGGCACTGCCGGATCGAGCGTTTGCTGAACCGCCGGACGTCCCCGCGTGAGGCGTTGGGCGTAGCGGGCTTCGCCGCGTAACGCGATTTCGCGCTCGGCGTCGCTCCGTGAGAGTTCGCTCCAGAGCAAGGCGGCATCGGTCTCGGAAGCGACCGGAGGCAGATCAATCCCGTGGTAGGAGAGGTTCGAGTATTCGTTGAGGACGACCCGGAACAAGCCGACGCCGGGAGACTGAGCCAGCATGGTCGCGGTCGTCTCGCGGCCCACCGGCTGGGCTCCGCGCGTGACGGCGTCAATCCGCACTTTGCCTCCGGGATTGGTCACTGCGAGCGCCTGGCTGAGGTGCAGCACAGCGTCGGTACCCATGAGCGAATCCGCTACTTCCGCGGGTGCGTCGAGCCCCCAGAGGTAGATGATTCGCTCCAACGGTGCGGCTTCCGCCGCTGCTGCGAGGAGTTGCGTCCAATCTTCCGGCGCTTCCGCGCGCAAGGTGAAAGTGTCGGTACCGGTAGCGGCAAATTGTTTGCCGGGCCGTGCGATCCGGCATTGCGCTCCGGCGGCGCACAGTTGCGTCGCCAGGCGCTCGCCCAGCCCGGAGACATCGGCGAGAATGAGCCACGATTTTTCCGCGAGGGTTTCCACCGGAGCGACGGCGGTGGCAGGTTGCTGCCAAGCCTTTCGTGCAAACAAGCAGACCTGGCCTTCACCGCCCGTCGATCTGAGCAGGCCGGGCAGCGAGCCGACTTCATCAAAGCCGGCCTCCTCCAACACGCGCCCCCATTGCGCGCGTTCCAGCAAAGGTTGATCCGGACGCAGTTCGCGGTCGGTGAAACGCCACCAACCGCTCGTCAGTCCGAAGACCGTTTCGATCCATAACTGCGGCGTCGCGGTGTCGATGAAGGCCAGGCTCCCGCCCGGCACGAGCAACTCGTGCAGATGGCCGAGCGACGCGCGGACGTCGCTGACCGCGTGCAGCACATTGGTGCCGATGATGAAGTCGAACGAGCCCGCGGCGAGATCCTGTTCGGTGCCCGGTTCTTCGAGATCGAAGATCTTGCACGAGACTTCGGGGAAGGCCGCCAGCTTTTGCAGCGCACCTGGGAAGAAGCCCGCCGAGAAATCGGCGGCGGCACGGCTGGACTGGCCGCGCAGGTGCTGCCGCTGCTTGAGCGCGGCCTGCACTCCTACACGTTCACCGATGTCTCGGCGGGCTTCTTTCCCGGCGCGCTGCAAAAGCTGGCCGCGTTCCCCGAAGTTGAGTGCAAGATTTTCGATCTCGAAAAACCGGGCACTGATCAGGGTCTCGCTGCGGGCTCGTTCGACTTCATCATCGGCACCAATGTGCTGCACGCGGTGAGCGATGTCGGCGCGACGCTCGGCCATCTGCATGATCTGC